>NZ_JBHXLV010000185.1:0-12992 GCF_042721685.1 Streptomyces sp. NPDC058459
GGTCCGGGCCGCTTCGTCCTACGCGCCGTGAGCCGTGCTCAGGCGTCCAGGAGCTGGTTGAAGAAGGTGCGGTACTGCTGGAGCGCCACGCGCAGCCCCTCGGTCTCGACCTGCTCGCCCCGGCTCCACTGGCCTTCGAGTTCCTTCTTGTGGTCGGCGAAGGTCGCGGCCAGCGACTGGATGACATCGGCGACCAGCGCGTCCGCGGAACGGACCGCGTCCTTGGGGTCGTCGACGAAAGTGCCCTGGATCTTCGCCCAGCGCTCACGGTAGTTGTCCGCCTCCTGGTGGGCGATCAGGGGGTCGGCGCCCTCGTCCACGGAGTGCGGCTGCCCGCCGTCCGCCCGCTGGTCGCTGCTCCGGCGCTCGTCGCGGTCGTCCCGCTCGGCCGGCGGGGTCGGCTCCGGGGCGCCCGTCGGCACGCCGGTCGCGGTCCGCTCGGGCACGCCGGTCCGCTCACCCGTGGCGGTCGGCTCACCCGTGGCGGTGCGCTCGCCGGGGAGGTCCCGCGCGGCGTCGGGCGCGGACGGCGCCTCACCGGGGTGGGCCGGCGGGGGCGTGTCGGACGTCCGGTCGGGGCGTGCCCCGGACAGCGGGCCGGAGAGCGCGTCGGGCGGAGCGTCCTGGCCGGTGTCGGACGGCGCGCCGGAACGCTTCTCCGACAAGGGGCCGGAGCGGGCGTCGGGACGGCTCTCCCGGCCGGGACGGGCCAGGTCCTCCGTGGTCAACTCGCCCTCGCCGGGGCCGCTGTCGGTGTGCCGCTCTGTCATGACAACCTCGTTCTCGCTCGTGCCGTGATGGAAGGTGCGCCGGGTCAGGCCGCGTCGTGCCCGGTGCTCTCGTGGTGCGGGCGTCCGCCGCCCAGCAGGTCGTCGAAGAGGGTGCGGTAGCGCACCATGGCGCCGCGCAGATCCTCGGTGGTGGCCTCGCCGTTCTCGTTGCGCAGACTCACCTCGTGCGCGTCGCGGTAGTGCTCCAGGGTCTGGGCGTGCTCGACGGACAGGTCCCTCAGCTGCTGTTCGAACCCGTCGGTCGGGTAACCGCGGTCCCGCATCAGCTGGGTGACCAGACGGTCGGCGTCGTCGACACTCTGCGCCGGGTGGTCGACGAACCGCTCCTGGGCGCCCTGCCACTCGGTGGCGTACCGGTCCCGCTCCTCGGGGGACAGCTCCTTGAGGTCGAGGTCGCGGTGCCGCTTCTCACGGGCCTGGAGTTCGCGCTCCGCCTCCCGTCTGCTCTCGCCGGACTGCACGGCCCGGTCGTACTCGGGACCGAACTTCTCCTGGAGGCGGCGCCGGCGGCGGCGCGTCACGAGCCATACTCCTGCGGCGATCAGAATCAGGATGACCACAATGGCGATCAGCGTTTGTGCGGTGGACATCGCCTCTCCCGCTTGGTGAGTTGAGTGGTGGGGCCGGCCGCTCGACGGCCCGCCGGGTACTCCGCCCGAGTACCCCGGCCCGGTCCCCGCACACCGGCCAACCGCCAGGTGCGCGGGCGTGATCGCCCGCCGCGCCCACGGGCGGTGGACGCGATGTCACCTCAACACGACGGATCGACAGCCGTGTTGAGGTGACGCCTGACGGGGCTCACCACGGTTCGAGAACGGCCTTGATCATTCCGTCGCTCTTGGTCTGGAACGTCTCGTACGCCTCGGCGGCCTGCTCCAGCGGGACGATGTGGGTGGCGAAGGTGTCGACACCGAGCGGGTCGTCGTCGGTGAGCAGCGGTAGGATGTCGTCGACCCAGCGGTGGACGTTGGCCTGTCCCATCCGGAGCTGGATCTGCTTGTCGAACAGGGTCAGCATCGGCATCGGGTCGGCCATGCCGCCGTACACGCCGGACAACGAGATGGTGCCGCCCCGGCGGACGATGTCGATGGCCAGGTGCAGCGCGCCGAGCCGGTCCACGCCCGCCTTCTCCATGATGCGCTGGGCGACGGCGTCGGGCAGCAGTCCGGTGGCCCACTGGGCGGCCCTGGCGACGGGTGCGCCGTGTGCCTCCATGCCGACGGCGTCGATGACCGCGTCCGCGCCCCGGCCCCCGGTGGCGTCGCGGATCGCGTCGGCCAGGCGGTCGCCGTACCGATCGAGGTCGTAGACGGTGATGCCGTGTTCCCGGGCCCGCTGGAGGCGTGCGGGGACGAGGTCGACGCCGATGACGTCCTCGACGCCCCGGTGCCGGGCGATGCGGCAGGCCATCTCGCCGATCGGGCCGAGGCCGAGCACCACCAGGGTGCCGCCGGGCGGCACGTCGGCGTACTCGACGGCCTGCCAGGCGGTGGGCAGCACGTCGGAGAGGTACAGGAAGCGCTGGTCGGGCGGACCGTCGGGGATCTTGACGGGGAGCCGGTCGCCGAAAGGCACCCGGAGGAACTGGGCCTGCCCGCCGGGGACCTGCCCGTAGAGCTTGGTGTAGCCGAAGAGGGAGGCGCCCTTGTCCTGGTCGCGCACCTGGGTGGTCTCGCACTGGGAGTGCAGGCCCTGACCGCACATGTGGCACTTGCCGCAGGAGACGTTGAAGGGCACCACCACACGGTCGCCCGGGGCGAGCGCGGTGACCTCGGGGCCGGTCTCCTCCACGATGCCCATGGGCTCGTGACCGAGGATGTCACCGGCGTCGAGGAAGGGGCCGAGGATCTCGTACAGATGCAGGTCCGATCCGCAGATCCCGCTCGACGTCACCCGGACGATCACGTCATCGGGGTCCTGAAGCTGCGGGTCGGGGACGGACTCGACGCGGACGTCACGTCTGCCCTGCCAGGTGAGAGCGCGCATGTCTCCTCCAGGGATGTGGGTACCGCGGCTCGCTCCCCGCCGGGTACCCGTCGCTCCGGCGGCTACCCGGCGTGCCGCCCCCGCCGGGCGGCGCCTCAGCCGGAGGGCTCGTCCGGTACGGGCTGGTCCGGGCGCACCCCGGCGGACTCCGGTGCCCCGCGCGGACCCGCGCCCGCCTCGTCCATGTCGGGTGCCTCGCGGCCGTCGTCGCCCGTACGGGCGTCCCACCGGTCGTCGCCCTCGCTGGCCTGCTGGTCGGGCAGGTCCCTGGGAACGCGCCGGGAGTGCCGGTCCTGATGCCGGTCCGTCATGTCTCCTCCTTCGTGGTGTCGGGCCACCGCCCACGCACGGAGTCACGGCGAGCGGGTGCGTCGCGGGTACCCATGAGGCGGGTGGACATGCGGACTGAGCTGAACCGGCCAAAGAATGGAACATTTCGTGTTTCACGAAGAACAACACGGATACCCGCACGCAGTCGTACCGACAGCTTCGAGGATGTGTTCACGGTGGGCGCCGTCGGCCTTACCCCCCAGGAATCGCGCGGACTGACCGCGACCGAGGAAATGAACCTGCCGCGTGCTCGGCGCCGGCTCACGGATGAGGAGTTCCATGAGCTGATGCGGGAGGCCCGGCAGGAGGCGCGCCGGCTGCGGTTCGGCATCCCGCCCGAGGAGGACTCGGCGGTCGCGCTGCGCACCCAGCACGCCGAGTTCGGCGCGGCCGCCCACTGAGCCCTTCCCAGGTGTTCGGCTGGGCCGCGCTGAAGTCGCCGAGGGCCGAGGTCTCGTCCCGTTCCATGGCCACGTCCCCGAGCGCGATGATGCCGACAGCCTCGTCCCCCTCGACCACGGGAAGCCGGCGGACGGCGTGTTCGCGCATCAGCTCCACCGCGTGGTCGATGCTCTCGTCCGGGCCGATGGTGACCAGGTCGTCCGAGGCGGCCTGAATGACGGCGGTCTCATCGGGGTCCACGCCCTCGGCGAAGACGCGTACCACCAGATCACGGTCGCTCACCAGGCACCGCAGCCGGCCCTTCTCGGTCACCACGCACGCGGCCCCCGCCCCGTGCGGCGCGGCCCTGATGACGTCCTCGACGCGCACCTCCTGGGTGAGGCCGACGATGTTGTCCCGCCGCGTCGGGAACTCATCCGCTTCGGCCCGCTGACGCGTGATCCGCGGTCACCGGGTTACTCGTGCTCTAGTGCGCGGGAGGACCCCGGCCCGCGAGAGGTGTTACCCGAAGGAGGAGACCGTGGCCGTCCGCTACCAGCTCATCCGGCGTCCGCCGGCCGCCGTGTGGAAGGTTCTCGAGCAGCCTTCCCATTACGCGGACTGGGTCGTGGGTACGCACGAGACCGCTCCCCGCGAGGGCCGCTGGCCCGAGCTTGGTTCGTCGCTCGCCTACACCGTCAAGATCGGCCCGCGCCGGGTCGAGGGCTACACCGTGGTACGCCGCCACGAGCCGCCGCGACGGCTGGAGCTGGAGGCCAAGTCGCCCTTCGGCAACGCGCGCATCGCCATCGACGTCCGCGACTGGGGCGGCGAGAGTCTCGTCGTCGTGGACGAGCACCCGCTGCGCGGGCTGAGCGACAAACTGCACAACGTCGCGCTGGACACCTTGATCCAGCTCCGGCACCGGGGCATGCTGAGCCGCCTCGCCCGGCTGGTCGAGCGGGAGACCCCGCAGCGCCCCGGCGGCGACGGCCTCCGGACGGGTCCCGCGTCGGTGCCGTCCCGGGCCGTGGAGGCGGGCCGTGAGTGACGCGGTGGTCGTCGGGGCCGGGCCGAACGGTCTCGTCGCCGCCAACCTCCTCGCCGACCAGGGCTGGAGCGTGGAGGTGCTGGAGGCCCAGGAGCGGCCCGGCGGGGCCGTGTTCAGCGACCGCGCGGTCCACCCCGACTTCGTCAACGACCTCTTCAGCTCCTTCTACCCCCTGGCCGCCGCCTCGCCGGTCATCGCCGGGCTCCGGCTGGAGGACGAGGGGCTGCGCTGGTCGCACGCGCCGAGCGTGCTGGCCCACCCGCTGGCCGACGGCCGCTGCGCGGTGATCGACCGCGACCTGGACGTGACCGCCGAGGGCCTGGACGAGCTGTGCGCCGGGGACGGCCGCTCCTGGCGCGCCCAGTGCGCGACGTGGGACCGGGCGGGACACGACCTCCTGCGGGCGCTGTTCACCACGATGCCGCCCGTCCGGGCGCTCGCCGGGCTCGGGCTGAGGCTGCGCGGCGGCGGTGCCCTGCGGCTCGCCCGCACCATGCTGCTGCCGGTGCGCCGCCTCGGCGAGGAGGAGTTCGACGGCGAGGGCGCCAGGCTGCTGCTGGCGGGCAACGCCCTGCACGCGGACCTGGGCCCGGAATCGGCGATCGGCGGCGGCTTCGGCTGGCTCATGTCGATGCTGGGCCAGCACTACGGCTTCCCGGTCCCGGTCGGCGGCGCGGTCTCCCTCACGGACGCGCTGGTCAGCCGCCTCCGGCGGCGGGGCGGCGTGATCCGCTGCGGGGAACCGGTGACGGAGGTCGTCGTGGAGCGCGGCCGGGCCGTCGCGGTCCGCACGGCGGGCGGTGACACGGTCCCGGCCCGGCGCGCCGTCCTCGCGGACGTGTCCGCGCCCGCCCTGTACGGCCGGCTGGTCGCGCCCGAGCACCTGCCCGCGCGAGTCCTCGACGACATACGGCGCTTCCAGTGGGACTTCGCCACTTTCAAGACCGACTGGGCGCTGGACTCCGCCATCCCGTGGAAGGCAGGCGCTGCGGGCGGCGCGGGCACCGTGCATCTGGCGGACAGCGTGGACGACCTCACCCGGTTCGCCGCGCAGATCGCCATGGGGCTCGTCCCGGACCGGCCTTTCCTGCTGGTGGGACAGATGACGACCGCCGACCCGACCCGGTCGCCCGCGGGCACCGAGTCCGCCTGGGCCTACACCCATCTGCCCCGTGTGGTGCGCGGCGACGCCGGGGACGCCGGGCTCGACGGCTCCTGGGACGCGGCCCGGCGCGAGATCATGGCGGACCGCATGGAGCAGCGGATCGAGCAGTTCGCGCCGGGTTTCCGCGCCCGGGTGCTGGGCCGGCGCGTGCTGGCGCCGCCCACGCTCCAGTCCGCCGACGCCAATCTCAGCGAGGGCGCCCTCAACGGCGGCACCACGGCCCTGCACCAGCAGGCGGTGTTCCGGCCGATCCCCGGCACGGGACGCCCCGAGACCCCGGTCCGGGGGCTGTACCTCGCCTCGTCCTCCGCGCATCCCGGCGGCGGGGTGCACGGTGCCCCCGGCGCCAACGCGGCGCGGGCGGCGCTCGGCATCCGGCGCCCCCTCGCGGAGGCGCTGTCCCTGGTCCAGCGGACCCTGACCGGCGGAAGCGGGGCGGCCACGGTGGGAAACCGCTGACCGCCCCGCTCACCGGCGGGTTCAGCCCTCCAGGCTGCGGATGATCGCGGACGAGAAGGCGTCGAGATCACCGGGGTTGCGCGAGGTGATCAGGGGATGGCCGCCGTCGGTGTCGACCACCACCTCCTGGTCCGTCCAGGCGGCGCCCGCGTTCACCAGGTCGTCCAGCAGCGACGGGTAGGAGGTCAGGTCGCGGCCCTCGGCGAGTTCGGTGTTCACCAGCAGCCAGGGACCGTGGCAGATCGCCGCCACCGGCTTGCCTTCCCGCGCGAACGCGGTGACCAGGCGCTGCGCGTTCTCGTCGACGCGGAGCTGGTCGGCGTTGAGGGTGCCGCCGGGGATGATCACCGCGTCGTAGCCGTCCGAGGTCGCCTCGGCGAGCGTGGTGTCCGGCTCGACCTTGTCGCCGGGGTCCTTGTCGGAGACGAGGGTGGCGATGACCTCCGGTTTCTGTGCCGCGACCACGACACGGGCGCCAGCCTCGCGCAGGGCCGCCACCGGCTTCTGAAGTTCGTCTTGCTCCGTCCCGTAGTTCGTCGTGAGGACGAGGACGCTCTTGCCGTCGAGAGCCATGGGTTCGTACTCCTCCCGTTCTCCCCCTGGTTCCCGGTACGCGGACCCGCTCGCGGCGGTGTCCGGGCAGCCGGTCTTACCTGCACCGGCTGCCCCTTTGGCCCCGGTTCATTCGACAGCGGCCGGAATCCGCTCCAGCACCCCGCCCGCGAACACGTCGTACAGGGGCAGCGTCTCCAGATGGACGTAACCGATATGGCAGTCGCAGCTGGTCAGCGGGCAGGGGCGGGGGCGGAGCGCGGCCCGGTAGGAGCCGTCGTAGAGGTTGCCGAGTTCCGCCGGGACGAAGTGGCAGCGGCGGACCGTGCCGTCGCCGTCCACCGAGATCACCGACTCACCCGTGCGGCACGGCAGCCCGGCACTGGCGTGCGGGTGCCGGCTGTACGGGAACAGAGGGTCCAGCGCGGTCCACACCTCGGCCTCGGTGTCGTCGTAGGTGTGCCCCTCGGCCGCGTTCACCCACAGGTACACCCGTTCCGGCAGCTCGGCGCGCAGCCGCCGGGCCGCGTCGAGGTGCTCGGGCAGTCCGACGATGCCGACGCTGTACCGGACGCCGATCCGGTCCAGCTCCCGGCACTTGCCGAGGAACCGGTCGTACGGCGTCTGGCCGGGGTGGTACGTGCACCACAGCGCCAGGGTGTCGCGGTCGGCGCCGGCCAGCCAGTCGGTGCGGCAGCTCAGGTTGGTCTGGATGGCGACGCGGCGGATGTGCGGCCGGTGGGAGAGGTCGGTGAGGGCGCGCCGGTACCAGGAGCGCACCAGCCCCTCGCCCCAGGGCGTGAACAGCACCGAGAGCCGGTCCCCGGTCCGGCCGGCGGCCCAGTCGGCGAACCGCTCCAGGCTCGCCCGGTCGGCCCGCAGCTGCTCCCGGCTGTCCCGGCGCTTGGCGAACGGGCAGTAGGGACAGTCGTAGTCGCAGGAGGCCAGCGGGCCCCGGTACAGCAAAGTCAGGTCCATGACGGGCGGCTCACTTGCGCTCGTAGGCGGCCATCGCGGCCCGCACGGCCGGGGAGAACAGCTCGGGGCCGAGCGCGTCGGAGTGGGCCAGCCCCTCCGGGGTCAGCCGCAGCACCGGGCCCGGCTCCAGCCAGCCCCGGTCCGAGAACCGCGCCAGCTCTGCCGGGAAGTCCTCGGCCGGGGTACGGCCGCCGAACCGGGCACGGTAGTCGGCGACCGCCAGCCCGTCCGCCTGGAGCAGCGACTGGAGCAGATGGCGGCGCCGCGCCTCGTCGCCGGTCATCGGGCGCCCGTACTCGGCGTGCGCGAAGTCGGCGGCGTGGCCGGCGGTGTAGTCGTCGATGATCCGACGGATCTGGTGCATGCCGACGGCGTAGTCGAAGGAGTAGTGCAGCCCGGCGGTGTACGAGCGGGCCCCGCAGCCCAGCCCGATCATGCCGTCGGTCTGGCAGGCGTAGTCGTCCGCGCCCTCGGCCGGGGCGTCGGCGCGGCGGAACATGCGCATGGACCGCTGCTCGTAGCCCCGCGCCAGGAGATGGTCGCGGCCGGCCCGGTACAGCCGCAGCCGCTGCTCGTCCCACTCCGGGTCGGCGGGGCCGGCGCGCCGGCCGAGGCCGGTGAGCGGGCGTATGTAGAGCGGGTAGAGGTACAGCTCCTCGGGCCGCCAGGCCAGGGCGGCGTCCAGCGAGCGCAGCCAGGTGTGCTCGGTCTGCCCGTCGATGCCGTAGATCAGGTCGATGTTGAGCACGGGTATCCCCGCGTCCCGGACCCGGCCGAGCGCCGTCTCCACCTCGGCCCGGCGCTGCGGGCGTACGGCTGCCCGCGCCTCGGTGTCGTCGAAGCTCTGCACGCCGAGGCTGAGCCGGGTGGCACCACGCTCGGCGAGGACGGTGAGCCGGTCGGCGGTGGCCGTGGCCGGGGACGCCTCCACGGAGAGCGGGACGGCGCGCAGGTCGGCGCCCATCCGGTGTTCGGCGATGTCGCAGAGCCTGGTCAGCTCGGCGGCGGTGAGGAAGGTGGGGGTGCCGCCCCCGAAGGCGGCGGTGGCGAACCGGACCGTCTCCCGCTCCCCCAGCGCCTCCCGCACGGCGCCCGCCTGCCGCTCCAGCGCGTCGAGATAGGCGCCGGTGAGGCCGTCCGGGGCGCCGATGCGGGTGAACAGGTTGCAGAACCCGCAGCGGATCTCGCAGAACGGGATGTGCAGATAGAGCGAGAGCGCGTCCTTGGGCTCCTGCGCCCACACCTCGCTGAGCCGCGGCCGGTCCGTCAGCCTCCGGTACGCGGACTTGTGCGGGTAGGCGTACACATAGCTCTGGTACGGGGCCGGGGCGGTCCCGGTGGCCGTGGTCATCGGGCGTCTCCCTGGCCGAGCGGGAAGTGGGCATAGGGCACGGTCCACACCGACTCGTGGCCGATGCGGTGGCCGGTCCAGCCGTCGTCGCCGTAGGCGGTGCCGTGGTCGGAGCAGACGATGGCGAGGCAGGGCCGACGGCTGCTCATGGCGGCGAAGAGGCGGCCGATGTGCCGGTCCACGTACTCCAGCGCGGCGGCATGGGTGGCGCGGGAGTCGCCGTCCTCCTCGCTCGCGCCGGGCAGATGGAACCAGTTGGGCTGGTGCAGGGCGGAGACGTTGACGAAGAGGAACAGCGGCTGTTCCGGCGCCGTCCGGGCGGCGATCTCCTCGGCGCGGGCCACCTGGTTCTCGAAGGAGGCCGGGGAGGCCACCCCGAACTCCGGCTCCCAGTGCGACTCCTCGAAGAGTCCGGGCAGGACCGAGCCCAGCGCGCCCCGCTGGTTGAAGAAGCCCACTCCCCCGACGCACGCGGTGTGGTAGCCGGCCTTGGCCAGACCGGAGACGAGGTCGGGCGTGTCGTAGACGAACGTGCCGTCCGCGGTGGTCTCGCTGCCCGTGAAGGCGGCCGCGAACAGGCGGGGATGGCGGCCGGGCGTGGCCGGGGTGGGCAGGAAGCCGGCGAACATGGCCTGGTGGGAGGCGTAGGTGAAGCTGCCGGGCGCGTGCCGCTTCTCCCAGCGGCCGCCGGGGAGATGACGGGCGAGGTTCGGGATGCGGCCGGCTTCGGCGAGTTCGGCGGCCACGTCGAAGCGGAGCGTGTCGAGGGTGACCAGCAGGATGTCGTGGCTGCCGACGATCCGGTTCATGTCCGGTGTTCCGGGGGCCACTTCGGGCAGGCGGGCGGTGTCCGGGTCAGGCGCCGGCATGGGTGGTTCCTGTTCTGTGCGGGTGGTGCGGGCCGGGCAGCGCGGTGAGCGGGACCCGGCGCAGGGCGGCGGCGACCTGGGCCGCGTAGGTGTCGAGGCCCTCGGCGCCGCTGCCGGGCAGGCCGGTGAGCCGGGGCAGCAGATCGCCGAAGGCGTTGACCTCGCCGACGAAGGCGCGGCGCCAGCCGACGGCGGGCAGCAGGTCGACGCCGACACAGAGGGTGTCCGGGAAGCAGGCGGCGGCCCGCTCGCAGATCCCGAGCACCTCGGGCCAGCGCAGTCCCGCCGTCTCGGCCGCCTGCCGGGCACCGGCGAGGTCGCCCCGGCGGCCGCCGAGGTGGAGGTTGGTGAGCGGTCCGGCGCTGGTGCGGACCACGGCATGGGTGGCGCGGCCGTCCACCACGACCACCCTCAGGTCGGCGGAGCGGCCGCCCTGGGACGCCTTGGGCACCCAGCGCTCCAGGTGCAGGCCGTCCGGAGCGAGCGTGTCCACGATGGCGGCGATGTCCTGCTCCCGCTGGTAGCTCCGCACCTTGAGGGAGTTGAACAGCCGCCCCCCGGGGTCGAGTTCGACGGAGGTCGTGGCCCTGATCCGGCCGCCTCCGGCAGAGTCGACGGCGAGCACACCGGAGGCCGAAGAGCCGTGCGCGGGCTTGACGAAGAGCCGGGGCATCCGGTGCTCCCGCATCAGCGCCCGCACGTCGTCCCAGCCGCGCACCGGGGCGCCCGCCGCACCGGAGGTCGGCGACTTCGGCACCGGTACGTCCGCCCCGGCGAGGGCCGCGTGGCAGCGGCGCTTTTCGAACATGACCGCCACGTCGTCGGTGCCGTCCAGCCGGATGCCGCCGCGCAGGGTGCGCAGGGCCGACGTGAAGCGCTCGTACCAGCGGGCGGTGCCCTCGACGCGGGTCGGGTCGGACCTGCCCCGCAGGAGGAGGTCGACCTCGGGGTCCTCCCCGGGCGAGTCGACGCGGACGATCTCCTCCGGGCCGAACTCGGCGCCGCCCGCGCGCAGCACCTCCAGCCAGGGCACCACGCGGGGCGCGGGCAGCCCGGCGGCCCGGACCGCCTGCGCGAACAGGGTGACCCTGCGGCCCTGAGGGTTGCCGACCACCGTGAAAGACCGGTTCATGGACGCCCGCTCACTCGCCGATGGCCACGAAACGCTCCACGGTGCCGTCCTCGTTCTCGTACGAGTCGGCGTCGTCCTCGTCCAGGTCGAGCCGGACGCCCGCCGGTTCGAGGGACTCCCGGAGGCGCTGCCGGAGGGGCTCGGTGATGTAGTGGTGGTGCAGGTCGAGGAAGCCGAGGTGGGTGAGCGGCTGACCGGCGAGCAGCGCGGCGGCGCCCTCGTCGCCCAGGGTGCCGAGGGAGAGGTCCAGCGTCTCCAGCCGGGCCACGACCGGCGCGGAGGCGACGGCGGCCGCGATCCCGTCCTGTAGCTCGCTGTTGCGCAGCCCCAGGTGACGCAAGGCGGGCAGCCGGCCGCCGGAGAGGATCGGCTCCAGGTCGGACACCTGGGTGTCGGCGCCGTAATTCGAGTCGCCGAGCCACAGTTCGAGGTGCTCCAGGGCGGGCAGGTCGCTGGCGCCGATGCCGCGCACTACCTCCACAGGCAGTCCGCCGGTCTCCACGACCAGCTTGCGCAGCGCGGAGTGGCCGAGCGCGGGGAAGGCCAGCCCGGTGCCCCCGCGCACCCCGAACTCGGCCAGCTCCGGGAATCCGGCGAGCAGTCCGGTGACGTCGCTCTGCTGTATCCAGGAGAGTTCGGCCTCCTCCATGACGAGGTCGCCGAGGAACAGCGCGCGCAGGGCGGGCAGCCGCTCGCGGGCGCCGAGCAGGGCCGCTATGACGGCGGAGGAGTCCGTCTCGTACGCCTCCGTCCAGGCGCCGACGATCAGCGCGCGCACCCGCGTCGTGTCCACGGTGGAGAGGAAGCGGCTGAAGGCGTCCTCCCACTCCTCCTCCGCGTCGTACACGTCCCCCGCGACCCGCCAGGCGACGGCGTCCGGCTCCGGCAGCCCGGCGGTCGCGCCGGGTCCGGGGAAGGCGAACGCGGGGAGGCCGTACAGCTCCTCCAGGTGGTGACCGATGGTCATGCTGGCCTGCTCCTGACGTGCGATGGGCGCGAACGTGTGCGGTCCACGGCGTACCCGGAAGTTCTACCAACTCGCACTGACAACCGGTCATCCGGCTGTGGACGACTACTCGCCGGCCGGCGCCTCACGCGTCGTCTCTGCGGTGGCGCCCGGGTCGTACCCCTCGGGGACCCCGTCGACCAGGATGATGTCGCCGGCGATGTGCCGGGAGCGCAGCGGTGCGATCTCCTGGTAGGCGGGCGAGTCCCACCAGGCCCGCGCCTCGGTGATCCCCGGGAACCCGATGATCACCACATGCCCGGCCCACTCCCCCTCCTTCACCTCGTGCCGGGCGCCGTGCACGAGGAAGCGGCCGCCGTACGGCTCGAAGGTGGCGGCGACGCGCTCGATGTACTCCGCGATCTCGGGGTGCGGCGCGGCCTCGCGGAGATGGGCTACGGCGTAGGCGGGCATGGGTCCTCCGCGGCATCGGTGATCGTCGGATCCTCGCACCGGGGATGCTTCCACCCCCGTCGGCCGGCGTCGACGGCGCGTCCGAAGATCGACTCCGGCACGCCGGGGCGCGAGATCCATTCCCTCCGCCGAGCCGTACGTGTGCTAGTCTCTCTCTTGTTGCAGTTGTGGTACCCATGAACTTTATGTGCGCCTGACGGGAAATGTTTTCTCTTTGGGCGCATTTTGTTTTCCGGCATCTTCCGGATGGGGCCTCTGCCATCAGAAGGAGAAAGTCATGGCACAGGGAACCGTCAAGTGGTTCAACTCTGAAAAGGGTTTCGGCTTCATCGAGCAGGACGGTGGCGGTCCGGACGTCTTCGCCCACTACTCGAACATTGCCACCCAGGGCTTCCGTGAGCTTCAGGAAGGCCAGCGAGTCAGCTTCGACGTCACGCAGGGCCAGAAGGGCCCCCAGGCCGAGAACATCGTTCCCGCCTGATAGCTGGACGCGTATTCCGCTCACCGGGGTCCGCACCGTCATGGTG
>NZ_JBHXLV010000186.1:0-12865 GCF_042721685.1 Streptomyces sp. NPDC058459
TGAAGAAGCCCCCCGCGAGTCCTGTCCTCGCGGGGGGCTTCCTTCATCCGCCCGCCGGTGAAGGTGTGAGAAGACGATCACGAGGCGGGTGCCTTGTTGCAAGTGAATTGCAACTACACGCTAGCAACAAAAGACCGGTCACGGGCACGGGGGCGACACGAAGGCCCCGCCAGGGGAACGCCCGCATGCGCACGGCCGGTGCCGGCGCGCTCGGCACGGCGGCGCGGCGGGAGCTGAGGGACGCCAGGATGGAGGCGTCCGCTGTGCGGACGTGCCCCTCGCGGAATGCTCACGTCCGTTTGCCGGGCCACTGGTGCGTGGTGACCGGGGTCACGCCGGTTCCGGTGTAGGCGGCATCTTTTGTGTGAAGCCCACCAAGCCGCTGGTCACGGCTTTGTCGAGCACAGACGGTGATCGGCGGACACGGGCCGGTATAGCGTCGCGATGTTACCCCTGCCCCTGTCCACACCTGTCCACAGATCCGCGGAGTCCCCATGAGCACCGCCAGCGTCACCGCTCGGCCCGGCGCCGTCCTCGCCGACCTCCTTCCCTCCTCGCGCGTGCGCGACGCCGCCCTCGTGCTCGGCGGTGCGGCGCTCACTGGTCTCGCGGCCCAGATCGCGGTGCCGGTGCCCGGCTCCCCGGTACCGGTGACGGGACAGACCTTCGCCGCGCTGCTGGTCGGCACCACCCTGGGCGCCCGCCGCGGCTTCGCCGCCCTCGCGCTGTACGCCGCCGCCGGCCTCGCCGGGGTGCCGTGGTTCGCCCAGGGCGGCTCCGGCGCGTCGGTCTCCTTCGGTTACGTCCTCGGCATGCTGCTCGCCGCCGCGGCCGTCGGGGCGCTGGCCCGCCGGGGCGCGGACCGCTCCCCGCTCCGCATGGCCGGCACGATGCTCCTCGGCGAGGCGCTCGTCTATGCCGTCGGCGTCCCCTATCTCGCCTTCGCGGCCCACCTGTCCGCCACCCAGGCCATCGCGGCGGGCCTCACCCCCTTCCTCCTCGGCGACGCCCTGAAGGCCGCCCTGGCGATGGGCGCGCTGCCCACGGCGTGGAAGCTGACGAACAAGAGCTGACCCCCGACGACGGCCCGCCCCCGCTGCGACAAGCAGGGGCGGGCCTTCGCCGATCAGCCGGGCGGCATCGTCGCGTACCTCGTCGCGGTGGCCCGGCCGGGCCGGGTGGACCGGCTGGTCCTGGAGGACGTCGGTGCCCCGCGCCCCCGCCCGGACACGACACCGGAGCGGCCGGACGGGGAACCGCCCGCCGACTGGGCGGTGGCGGCCGGTGGCATCACCGCCCAGACCCCCGGCAGGACCAGCGGCGGACCCTCCGGCGGCCCCCGCACCCGGTAGGCGAGCCGCACCCCGCCCGACGTCGATGAATCGCCGCGTCACCATGCCGGAAGGGTGGAGGGCGACACGGCGAAGCCCGGTGCCGCGAGGGGATTCCCGCAGGGCACCGGGCTTCGGCGGGCGGTGTCAGGCCGCCGGGACCTTCTCCGAGTCCTCGGTCGCCGGGATCTCCGGCCGGCCCTTCTTCGCCGTGACCGACTGCTTGACGAAGGCGATGATCAGCACGACCGCGGCCACCATCATGGACAGCAGGACCGTCTCGCGGCCGTCGTGCTCCGTGTCGGTCAGCATGTAGCCGAGGACGAAGACGATCAGCGCGGCCGTGGCCCAGGTGAGGTACGGGTACAGCCACATCCTCACGACGAGCTTCTCCGGCGCCTCCCGCTGGATGATCTTCCGCATCCGCAGCTGCGAGAAGCAGATGACCAGCCACACGAAGAGCGCGACCGCGCCGCTGGAGTTCACCAGGAACAGGAAGACCGAGTCCGGGAACTTGTAGTTGAAGAACACCGCGACGAAGCCGAACAGCACCGAGGCCAGGATGGCCGCCATCGGCACACCGCGGGCGTTGGTCTTCGCGAACACCTTGGGCGCGTCACCCCGCTCACCGAGCGAGAAGGCCATGCGGGACGCGGTGTACAGACCCGAGTTCAGACAGGACAGCACCGAGGTCAGCACGATGAAGTTCATGATCTGACCGGCGTGCGCGATACCGAGCGAGTTCAGCGCGGCGACGTAGGAACCGTCGGTCTTGATCGACGGGTCGTTCCACGGCAGCAGCGAGACCACGACGAGGATCGAGCCCAGGTAGAAGACCGCGATGCGCCAGATGATGCTGTTGGTCGACTTGGTGACCGCGCGCTGCGGGTTCTCCGACTCGCCGGCCGCCAGCGTGGCGATCTCGCTGCCCATGAAGGAGAAGACGACCAGCAGCACACCGGTGAGGATCGCGCCCGGCCCGTGCGGCAGGAAGCCGCCGTGCGCGGTGAGGTTGCTCAGCCCGGCCTTGTCGGTGTGGGCACCCGGCAGCACACCGAAGATCGCCAGTGCGCCCACCACGATGAACGCGCCGATCGCGACGACCTTGATCCCGGCGAACCAGAACTCGAACTCACCGTAGGAGCCGACCGAGACCAGGTTGGTGGCCGTGAGCACCAGCATCACGATCAGCGCCCAGCCCCACTGCGGGACCGCCGGCATCCAGCCCTCCAGGATCTTCGCGCCGGCCGTCGCCTCGACGGCGAGCACCACGACCCAGAAGAACCAGTACAGCCAGCCGATGGAGAAGCCGGCCCAGCGTCCCAGCGCACGGTCGGCGTGCGCGGAGAAGGAGCCGGAGGTCGGGTTCGCCGCGGACATCTCGCCCAGCATCCGCATCACGAGGACGACAAGCGTGCCGACGAGGGCGTACGACAGCAGGATGCCGGGGCCCGCCGTGGCGATACCCGTACTGGAGCCGACGAAAAGGCCGGCACCGATCACACCGCCGATGGCGATCATCGACAGATGACGGTTCTTGAGACCTGCTTGCAGCCCGGAACCTTGGGACATGGACGAAATTCCTTTGCGCCGGTAGAGCGGTTCCCGTACGAGCGGCAGTGCGGTCGTACGTCGTCGTACGGGGCCTCGCACGAGCGGTGTACGAGGCGGTCCAGTGAATCTGAGGGAAATAGATTCGGGAACCTCTGAATCCGGATTGTTACTTGAGGTTCCCTTGAGGTTCTATGGTCTGGCTCACATATGCCCTGTCGAACCCGGCGCTGCTGCCCGGATTCGGGCGTGACACACTCGGTCCATGCGCGTGTATCTCGGCTCCGACCATGCGGGCTACGAACTCAAGAACCACCTCGTCGAGTGGCTGAAAGCGGCGGGGCACGAGCCCGTCGACTGCGGGCCGCACCTCTACGACGCCCAGGACGACTACCCGCCCTTCTGCCTCCGGGCGGCCGAGCGCACGGTGGCCGACCCCGGCTCCCTCGGCGTCGTCATCGGCGGCTCCGGCAACGGCGAGCAGATCGCCGCGAACAAGGTGAAGGGAGTACGTGCCGTCCTCGCCTGGAGCGAGGACACCGCCGCGCTCGGCCGCGAGCACAACGACGCCAACGTCATCGCCGTCGGCGCCCGCCAGCACACCGAGGACGAGGCGACCAAGTTCGTCGGGATCTTCCTCAACACCCCGTTCACCGGCGAAGAGCGCCACGTCCGCCGCATCGCCATGCTGACGGACTACGAGAACACCGGCGACCTCCCGCCCATCCCGGCGCACCACCCCCAGCAGTAACTCCGCGCCGCCTCCGCCGCCCCACCGCGGCGGGGGCCCGTACCCGAGGAAGGACCCCGCGGCCTTGCCAGAAGGGCACACGATCCACCGGCTGGCGCAGGACTACGCCGAGCGCTTCCGCGGCACCGCCCCGCTGGTGAGCAGCCCCCAGGGCAAGTTCGCCGACGCCGCCGACCTGCTGGACGGCGCCGAGCTGACCACCACCGACGCCCACGGCAAGCACCTCTTCCTCGGCTTCCGCGACAGCGACTGGGTCCACATCCACCTCGGCCTCTTCGGCAAGGTCGCCTTCGGCCCGGCCCCCGCGCCCCCGCCGACCGACACCGTCCGGCTCCGGCTCACGAACGACACCGCGTACGTCGACCTGCGCGGCCCGGCCACCTGTGCGCTGGTCACCGACGGCGAGAAGCGCGCCGTCCACGACCGCCTCGGCCCCGACCCGCTGCGCCCCGACGCCGACCCGGCCACCGCCTGGGACCGGATCAGCCGCAGCCGCACCCCGATCGCCGCCCTGCTCATGGACCAGAAGGTCATCGCCGGCGTCGGCAACGTCTACCGCGCCGAGGTCCTCTTCCGGCACGGCATCGACCCCTACCGCGCCGGCCGCGACCTCACCCGGGCCGAGTGGGACGCGATCTGGGCCGACCTCGTGGCGCTGATGCGCGAGGGCGTGCGCCACAACCGCATCGACACCGTCCGCCCCGAGCACACCCCCGACGCGACGGGCCGCCCGCCCCGCGTCGACGGCCACGGCGGCGAGGTCTACGTCTACCGCCGGGCCGGCCTGCCCTGCCACCTCTGCGGCACCGAGATCCGTACCGCCGGCCTCGCCGCGCGCAACCTCTTCTGGTGCCCGGCCTGCCAGGCCGGCTGACCCGGGCGCGCCCCGTGCACGGCTGTGAACCGGTCGTGCGCCCCGTTCCCTCGTGCCGGTAAGCCAGCCCCGACGCGGGACAGGGCGGGGAATTTCCGCCGGGTGGCAGCGCGACGGCCGTTCGTGCCGTTCACTGTGTAGTCGGACCGCGTGGTCGAGACGCGGGGCCGAAACGCGAAGTGGAGCCTCGCACGGGGGACAAGTGGGACCTCCCGTGCCATGCGGCCGGCTGGATGGATAGGGTCCCGAACTGATGGCAGCAGGACGAGAACGGCGCGCGAAGGCCGAGACGTTCACGGCCCGGTGGAAGATGCAGTGGCACCGGGTCCGCGTCGCGCTGCGCAGAAGCGCGGTCGACTACTTCCGCGGCGACGGCCCCGACTGGATCGCGCTGGTCGGCCTGCTCCTCACCATTCCCGCGCTGATGGCCCTCACACTGGCCAACTCCGTCTGGTGCTCCCCGGCCACCCTGGTCATCCCGATCGTCGCCGGCGGCCTGCTGCTGCGCCCCGCCAGCCTGCTCGGTCTCTACGCGACCGCCGCCGGCGCCCTCATCGTGGAATCGGTACGGCTCGGCCCGTACACCGAGGGGCCGTCCAGGGTCACCCCCGGCATCGTGCTGGTCGTCGCCGCCTGCGGCCTCTTCGGGCTGCTGACCGCGCAGTTCCGCAGCCGGGTCGGGGTGCCCTGGCGGCGCGGCGGCACCATGCTCTTCGACCTGCGCGAACGCATCCGGGCCCAGAGCGAGCTGCCCAAGCTGCCCCGGGGCTGGCACCAGGAGATGGCGCTGCGCCCGGCGGGCGGCCAGTCCTTCTCCGGTGACTTCGTGGTCGCCGCCCGCACCAACAACGGCCGCACCCTGGAGGTCGTCCTCACCGACGTCTCCGGCAAGGGCATGGACGCCGGCTCGCGCGCCCTGCTGCTGTCCGGCGCCTTCGGCGGCCTGCTCGGCTCGCTGCCCCCGCACGCCTTCCTGCCCGCCGCCAACGGCTACCTGCTGCGCCAGGACTGGGACGAGGGCTTCGCCACCTCCATCCACCTGGTGCTCGACCTCGACTCCGGCGACTACGAGCTGTACTCCGCGGGCCACCCGCCGGGCCTCCAGCTCAGCGCGGGCACCGGCCGCTGGGAGGAGACGGCCGCCGAGGGCCCGCTGCTCGGGGTGTACGACGGCGCCCAGTTCGACTCCAAGAAGGGCACCCTGCGGCCCGGTGACGTCATGATGCTCTTCACCGACGGCCTGGTGGAAGCCTCCGACCGGGACATGGTCGAGGGCATCGACCGGCTCACCGGAGAGGCGGACCGCTATGTCGCGGGCGGCTTCCACGGCGCCGCCTGGCATCTCATCGAGGCCGTCGCCAAGGACGTCAACGACGACCGCGCCCTGCTGCTGATCTGCCGCGAGGCATCCGCCACCGCCCGCTGAACCCCCGCTGCCAGACTGGGCCGATGACAACGGACCCGCTCACCCTGGCCCAGGTCGAGGCCCTCGCCCGCGACGCCCACGCCGGACAGACCGACAAGGCGGGCCGCCCCTACGCCGAACACCTCGCGGCCGTCGCCGAGGGAGTCCGGGCGCGCGGCGGTGACGAGGAGCAGCTCGCGGCGGCCTGGCTGCACGACTCCGTCGAGGACGACGCGCTCAGCGCGGAGTGGCTGGCCGGAGCCGCCCTCACCGCGCGCACCAAGGCCATCGTGCTCGCCCTCACCAGACGCCCCGGCGAGCCCGCCGAGGAGTACGCCGCCCGCATCCTCGACACCCCGGGCGCCGGCCTGGTCAAGCGCTCCGACCTCGCGCACAACGCCGACCCGGCCCGCCTCGCGGTGCTGGACGAGCCGACCCGCACGCGACTGGCCGAGAAGTACACGCGGATGCGCGCGCTTCTCGGCCGGCCGGAGGAACGATGAGGAAGAGGAGCGGGAGTGCGGCGCTGGACGCCCGCCTTCTCCCGTACCGGCTGCTTCTGCCCGCCGTGCTCACGCTCCCGCGCCCGCTGGGCGGGGTCCTGCCTGAACGCCCACTCCATCCTCGGCTCCGTCACGCACCAGAACACCCGGCGCACCGGAGCCGTACAGAGCGCCGTGACGACCGCGGCGGCGAAGCCGGTCACCGGGATCGCACCGAGCGGGGTGTGCAGCCGGTGGGCGCCGTACCAGCCCTGCCAGCGGGCGTACTTGAGGACGAAGCCGTGCAGCGGGTAGCCGCAGAGCGTGCCCGTGCCCAGCGAGGTGAACCACGTCCGGCGGCCCGGCACCCAGGCGGGGAAGCAGGCCGTCAGGACCAGCGAGCAGCCGAACAGAGCGCCCGGAGTATCCGGCTGTCCGGGTACAGCGCCTCCCACGAGTGCCCCATCGCCGCGAGCACGACCGCCAGGTACTCCGCGTTGTCGAAGAACGAGTCGCGCTCCCCAGCGGGTCTCTCCGGCGTGGGCTCGGGCGCGCGGGTGGGGCCGTGGGGCGGGGAGGCGTCGAACATCTCAGGCACCCTTGCGGCGCGTGTGCGAGTCCGTAGAACCATCGGGGTCATTCACGCTTATCGGCGTCGACCACCCCGGAAAGCGCGCGACTTGCCCGCTCGGCTGGTGTGATGGCGGGCACGACAGCGTCGCCTCTTTGCCCTTCGATGTCCATGTTCGTCCATCCGAATCGGGGCACGGTCGCCCGTTCCTCACTCAACTCGAATTACCCGCCCCGCCGATGTGTGGGTACGGAAATGATGTGGGGCGATTACGGTCGCCGTCACCGCTGATGGGGCGGCGGACAGGCGCCCGCGGCACCCCCCGATCCGGACCGGCCGTCCGACGATGTGTCACGAGCCGCATACAGAGGGCAGGTTGGTGGCACGATGGTTCTGGCGGAGGTGTGCTGCACGGTGCCTCCAGGCCGGGAGAGCGAACCGACCGAGGGGATGATCAGTTGTGGCCATTTCACTGTCCGTGGTGCTGCTGTTGGCGATCATCCTGGTGGTGTTGATGCGAGGAGGGAACATCAAGGCCGGCCCGGCCGTCGTGGCGATCCTCTTCGGTTTCTTCCTCGCCTCCACCGGGATGGCGCCCTCCATCAGCCGCTTCCTGAACTCGATAGCGGAGATGGTGAACTCGATCAGCTTCTGAGGCGGAGAACGGCTCAGGGCCCGCCGCCGCCGAAACGGCCGCCGGGCCCTGAGCCATGCGGAGCGGGCGACGGGAATCGAACCCGCGTAGCTAGTTTGGAAGACTAGGGCTCTACCATTGAGCTACGCCCGCGAGGAGCGCACCGCGCGTCGGTGACCGCGGTACGGGAGCATCGTAGCGGGTCCCCCGGCGTGCGGGCCAACCTGGCGTGCCCCGCAGGGTCCGCGGCACGGCGGCGGTCACCCCGGGCGCGAGACGACGACGCCCGGGTCCGGGGCATGTACCCTACGACTCGCACCAGACGGGGTGTGGCGCAGCTTGGTAGCGCGTCCGCTTTGGGAGCGGAAGGCCGTGGGTTCAAATCCCGCCACCCCGACCACTTGGCTCACGGTGTCGTGTCGATCGCCTTTTGGGGCGCTCACCGGCTGCGGTTACTATGCAAGCTGCGCGCCCGTGTGTCCGGCCTCATGGCCTGCTACTCCTCCGGGCGGCTATCCGCCGGTGCCCTCTGGCCCCGGCAGAACCCGAGAAGTCAGCCACAAGGAGACCGAACCGTGAAGAGCGCCGTGGAGACCCTGAACCCGACTCGGGTTCGGCTCACTGTCGAGGTGCCCTTCGAGGAGCTCAAGGACAGCCTCGACGCGGCGTACCAGAAGATCAACCAGCAGGTCACGGTGAAGGGCTTCCGCAAGGGCAAGATCCCGGCCCGCGTCATCGACCAGCGGTTCGGTCGCGGCGCCGTGCTCGAGGAGGCCGTCAACGACGCGCTCCCGAAGTTCTACACCGAGGCGGTCAACGAGGCCGAGCTGACCCCGCTGGGCCAGCCCGAGGTCGACATCACCGAGCTGAAGGACGGCGAGACGCTGAACTTCACCGCCGAGGTCGACATCCGCCCGGCCCTGGAGATCCCGGACTACTCCGGTATCGAGGTCGAGGTCGACGCCATCGAGGTCAGCGACGAGGATGTCGAGAAGTCGGTCGAGCAGCTGCGTGAGCGCTTCGCCTCCACCTCCCCGGTCGAGCGTGCCGCCGAGGACGGCGACGTCGTGACGATCGACCTGGAGGCCAAGGTCGACGGCGAGATCCTGGAGGACGGCGTCGCGAGCGGCGTCTCCTACACCATCGGCTCCGGCGAGCTGCTCGACGGCATCGACGAGGCCGTCAAGGGCCTGTCCGCCGGCGAGGAGGGCACCTTCACCTCCGAGCTGAAGGGTGGCTCCGCCGCCGGCCGCGAGGCCGAGGTCACCGTCAAGGTCACCCAGGTCGCCGCCCGCGAACTGCCCGAGCTGGACGACGACTTCGCGCAGCTCGCGTCCGAGTTCGACACCCTGGACGAGCTGAAGGCCGACAGCACCAAGCGTCTGGCCGACATGAAGCAGTACGACCAGGCCACCCAGGCCCAGGAGCGCGTGCTCGACAAGCTCCTCGAGCTGGTCGAGGTCCCCGTCCCCGAGAAGCTCCTCGAGGACGAGGTCAACACCCGCAAGCACAACCTGGAGCACCACCAGCTCGGCCAGATGGGTCTGACCCTCGACAAGTACCTGGAGATCCAGGGCAAGACCGCCGAGGAGTTCGAGACCGAGACCCGCGAGGCCGCGGTCAAGGGCATCAAGACCCAGTTCGTCCTGGACGAGCTGGTGAAGAAGGAGAACCTGGGCGTCAACCAGGAGGAACTCACCGAGCACCTCATGCGCCGCGCCGCCTCCTCCGGCATGTCCCCCGACCAGTTCGCCCAGGCCGTCGTGGAGGGTGGCCAGGTGCCGCTGCTCGTCGGCGAGGTCGCCCGCGGCAAGGCCCTGGCCGCCGTGGTCGAGGCCGCGACCGTCAAGGACACCAACGGCGAGATCGTGGACCTGGACGACGAGGAGGAGGAGGCCGAGGAGACCACCGAGGCCGCCGCCACCACCGAGGCCGCCGCGACCACCGAGGCCGCCGCGACCACCGAGGTCACCGAGGCCGCCGAGGAGAAGACCGAGGGCTGAGCCCGAGGCACCCCAGCCTGACAGCGGGCCCCCGGAAGCGAGTCTTCCGGGGGCCTGTCGCATTCCGCTTCACGGGGTACCGCCCTCATGGAGGCGCGGGGAACGGCGCGACAAGCACCCGCGTACCCGCACCCGGAACACAACGGACACCACGCACCCCGAACCGCACCCGCCCCACCGCTGAGCACTACGCCCCCGGCGAACACCTGCTTCCACGGGATTCACCGGGGGGACCAGAGCGTTAGGGTCCATGAATACGGGGGGCAGGGGAATCAGCCGACCCCGCCAAGCCCCGGCAGGACTACGTGAGACGGCCCGGCGCCGTCGTAAGACGAGCAGGTGGATACGTGACGAATCTGATGCCTACCGCCGCCGGCGAACCCTCCATCGGCGGTGGCCTCGGCGACCAGGTCTACAACCGGCTGCTGGGCGAGCGGATCATCTTCCTCGGCCAGCAGGTCGACGACGACATCGCCAACAAGATCACCGCACAGCTGCTCCTCCTCGCCGCCGACCCCGAGAAGGACATCTTCCTCTACATCAACAGCCCCGGCGGCTCGGTGACGGCCGGCATGGCGATCTACGACACCATGCAGTACATCCCGAACGACGTGGTAACGATCGCGATGGGCATGGCGGCCTCCATGGGGCAGTTCCTGCTCACCGGCGGCGCGGCCGGCAAGCGCTTCGCGCTGCCGCACGCGGACATCATGATGCACCAGGGCTCCGCGGGCCTCGGCGGTACGGTCTCGGACATCAAGATCCAGGCCGAGTACCTGCTGCGCACCAAGAAGCGCATGTCCGAGCTGACCGCCCAGCACTCCGGCCAGACGGTGGAAGCGATCATCCGCGACGGCGACCGCGACCGCTGGTTCACCCCGGAAGAG
Organism: Streptomyces sp. NPDC058459; assembly: GCF_042721685.1. Classification (NCBI taxonomy): domain Bacteria; kingdom Bacillati; phylum Actinomycetota; class Actinomycetes; order Kitasatosporales; family Streptomycetaceae; genus Streptomyces; species Streptomyces sp. NPDC058459. The sequence goes on from NZ_JBHXLV010000186.1 coordinate 10,490, forward strand.
GCCAAGGAGTACGGTCTCATCGACGAGATCATCACGCACGCCTCGGGTGTTCCGGGAGGCGGCGGCACCGGCGCCTGACCGGCCCGGCCGCGCACACGCACCGCCACCACAGACAGCTCCCAGAACGCCACCAGGACGGTGAACACCCCATGAACGACTTCCCCGGCGCCGCCAGCGGCATGCACGAGGGCCCCCGCCCCGAGAGCCGGTACATCATCCCGCGCTTCGTCGAGCGCACTTCCCAGGGCGTCCGCGAGTACGACCCGTACGCGAAGCTCTTCGAGGAGCGCGTGATCTTCCTGGGCGTCCAGATCGACGACGCCTCGGCCAACGACGTCATGGCGCAGCTGCTGTGCCTGGAGTCGATGGACCCCGACCGGGACATCTCGATCTACATCAACAGCCCCGGCGGTGACATGACGGCCCTGACGGCCATCTACGACACCATGCAGTTCGTGAAGCCCGACATCCAGACGGTCTGCATGGGCCAGGCCGCCTCGGCCGCGGCCATCCTGCTCGCCGCCGGCACCCCCGGCAAGCGCATGGCGCTGCCGAACTCGCGGGTCCTGATCCACCAGCCGGCGGGCTCCACGGGGCGCGGTCAGCTCTCCGACCTGGAGATCATCGCCAAGGAGTTCACCCGGATGCGTGAGCAGCTGGAGGACATGCTGGCGAAGCACACCAACCGGCCGATCGACAACATCCGCGAGGACATCGAGCGCGACAAGATCCTCACGGCCGACGAGGCGCTGGAGTACGGCATCGTCGACCAGATCATCTCCACCCGCAAGATGAACAACGAATCGGTCCGCTGACCGCGGTTGCGCGTGTCCGGGCCCTCTTGGCAGGGTGCACGTCAAAGTGAACCCTGCCAAGGGGGGCCCGAACACGGTGCCCGGCAAGGTACCGTCGACATAAGGCAGCACCAGGAGCCGCTGGATCTTCAGTGTCCAGTCGTCTCCCAGGCGAAGGGGAAGCACACCGTGGCACGCATCGGTGACGGCGGCGATCTGCTCAAGTGCTCGTTCTGCGGCAAGAGCCAGAAGCAGGTCAAGAAGCTCATCGCAGGTCCCGGTGTGTACATCTGCGACGAATGCATCGATCTCTGCAACGAGATCATCGAGGAAGAGCTGGCCGAGACCAGCGAGGTGCGCTGGGAGGAACTCCCCAAGCCCCGCGAGATCTACGAGTTCCTCGAGAGCTATGTGGTGGGGCAGGAACCGGCCAAGAAGGCCCTCTCCGTCGCGGTGTACAACCACTACAAGCGGGTCCAGGCCGGGGAGAACGGCGGCGGCCAAGGCCGCGAGGACGCCATCGAGTTGGCGAAGTCCAACATCCTCCTGCTGGGCCCCACGGGCTCCGGCAAGACCCTGCTGGCCCAGACTCTCGCCCGCATGCTCAACGTCCCGTTCGCCATCGCGGACGCCACCGCGCTGACCGAGGCGGGGTACGTGGGCGAGGACGTCGAGAACATCCTGCTGAAGCTCATCCAGGCCGCCGACTACGACGTCAAGAAGGCCGAGACGGGCATCATCTACATCGACGAGATCGACAAGGTCGCCCGCAAGAGCGAGAACCCGTCGATCACGCGCGACGTCAGCGGCGAGGGCGTCCAGCAGGCGCTGCTGAAGATCCTGGAGGGCACCACCGCCTCGGTGCCGCCGCAGGGCGGACGCAAGCACCCGCACCAGGAGTTCATCCAGATCGACACGACGAACGTGCTGTTCATCGTGGGCGGTGCCTTCGCCGGCCTGGAGAAGATCATCGAGGCGCGGGCGGGCGCGAAGGGCATCGGCTTCGGCGCCACCATCCGCTCCAAGCGCGAGCTGGCCGCCAAGGACATCTTCGAGGACATCATGCCCGAGGACCTGGTGAAGTTCGGGATGATCCCCGAGTTCATCGGCCGTCTCCCGGTCATCACCTCGGTGCACAACCTCGACCGCGAGGCCCTGCTGAAGATCCTGGTCGAGCCGCGCAACGCCCTGGTCAAGCAGTACCAGCGGCTCTTCGAACTCGACGGTGTGGAGCTGGACTTCGAGCGCGAGGCGCTGGAGGCCATCGCGGACCAGGCCATCCTCCGCCAGACCGGCGCGCGCGGCCTGCGCGCCATCATGGAGGAGGTGCTGATGTCGGTGATGTACGAGGTGCCGTCCCGCAAGGACGTGGCCCGCGTGGTCATCACGGCCGACGTCGTCCACTCCAACGTCAACCCGACGCTGATCCCGAGGGACTCCCGGGGACGCGGCCAGGGCGAGCAGAAGACCGCGTAACCCCAGCGGCAGACGAGAGCGGGGCCCCGGCCACGTGGGCCGGGGGCCCTCTCTGGTATGTGCGGGAACGCCGTGACGCGGACCGGCGCGCGGGCCTTGGCGGTCC
>NZ_JBHXLV010000187.1:0-12786 GCF_042721685.1 Streptomyces sp. NPDC058459
GTCCTGGGCGATGCCGACCAGGCCGGAGGCGTAACCCTGGCCTACCGCGCGGAACTTCCACTCCGCGCCGTTGCGGTACAGCTCGCCGAAGACCATGGCGGTCTCGGTGGCGGCGTCCTCGGAGAGGTCGTAGCGCGCGATCTCGGCGCCGCCGGCCTGGTTGACGATGCGGATGTAGGCGTTGCGGACCTGGCCGAAGTTCTGGCCGCGGTTCTCGGCGTCGTAGATGGAGACCGGGAAGACGATCTTCTCGACGTCGGCCGGGAGGCCGGCCAGGTTGACGTTGATGGCCTCGTCGTCGCCCGCGCCCTCGCCCGTGCGGTTGTCACCGGTGTGGACGATGGAGCTGTCCGGGGTCTGCTTGTTGTTGAAGAACACGAAGTGCTGGTCGGAGTAGACCCGGCCCTGGTTGTTGACCGCGATGGCGGACGCGTCCAGGTCGAAGTCCGTGCCGGTGGTGGTGCGGACGTCCCAGCCGAGGCCCACGGTGACGGCCGTCAGGCCCGGAGCCTCCTTGGTGAGCGAGACGTTGCCACCCTTGGACAGGCTTACAGCCATGATCGGGAGTCCCTTCCCTGTTCGAGAATCTGTGTTCGAGAATCTGTGCCGACGAAGCTACGTCACCGGTAAGAACGGCGGGAGGGGCCCCATAGGTTCCTGCCCGCTTTACCTTTTTTACCGAGCTGTTCCGGCGTCCCGCGCGGGCGCACCGGAAAACGGGGTGACTGGGGGCGCCCTGAGCCGGGAACATGGGACACATGTCCGGGCCCTACCTCATCCGTGGCTCGGTCTCGCTCCCCGAGGCCGAGCTGACCTGGCGTTTCTCGCGGTCTTCCGGGCCCGGTGGCCAGCACGTCAACACCAGCGACTCCCAGGTGGAGCTGCGCTTCGACCTCGCCCGCACCGAGGCCCTGCCCCCGGTGTGGAAGGAACGCGCACTCGAACGCCTGGCCGCGCGGCTGGTGGACGGCGTCATCGTCGTACGGTCCTCCGAGCACCGCTCCCAGTGGCGCAACCGCGAGACCGCGGCCGTACGCCTGGCCGCGCTCCTCGCCGAGGCCACCGCGCCCCCGCCCAAGCCCCGCCGCCCCACCCGCATCCCCCGCGGCATCAACGAGCGCCGCCTCAGGGAGAAGAAGCAACGCGCGGACACCAAGCGCGGCCGCGCGGGGCGGGACTGGGGCTAGCGCGCGTCTCTTCGATGGATCGGTGAGCCGATCTGACGAGGAGTTCTCCGGTCTCGTCTCGCCATGGCGCTCCCGGACTCGGGAAGGCACTCGCTGTGAGCCGGGCCCCCGGCGGGGTCCTGTCAGGGCTGGGTCAGGTCCAGCACGCCCACCGTCTGGCCCCCGCTCGTCTCGTCCGTCGTCCGGAAGCCCAGTCGGCGGTAGAACTCCCCGGGCCCGTCGCCGCCGGGGTGCCAGGTGACGTACAGCTCCGTGCACGCGCGCCGGCGCAGTTCCGCCGCGACGGACTCCACGGCGAACCGCCCGTAGCCCTTGCCCTGTTCGCCGGCGTCGATGTTCAGCCGCCAGAGGCCGGAGCGGCGGACACTGCCGCCGTCCGCACGCCAGTCGATGCCGAGGAACGCCATCAGGAAGCCGACCGGACGCTCCCCGTCCAGGACCAGCCGCGGCCAGGCGACACCCGGGGGGCGTACGTACGCCTCGGCGAGCGAGTGCGCCACCGGCTCGACCGCGTGTTCCTGATCGGGACGCACGCGGATGGCCAGGGCGGCTTCGAGGTTCGCGGGTGTCAGCTCGGCGAGGCGGAGAGGCATCCGCGAACCCTATGCGGCAGGGCCGTCCGGGCGAACGGATTTTCGGCGCACCACCGAGGCCACCCCCGCCCCGATCGCCACCGCGCACACCAGCAGGCAGAGGTGGATCACCGGGTTCACCCAGAACGGGACCAGCTCCGTCGCGACGCCCGCCTCGGGTGACGCACCCCGCGCTGACCGGCAGCGTCTCGTGCGTGACGATCATGTCGCCGGCCATCCCCTCGGCGGCGCACAGCTGATCCGGGTCGAGCAGGTGGAAGCCGCACACCACGCCGTACCCGAAGAGGCCGAAGGCCGTGGCGGCGGTCAGGAGGGCCAGCAGGAGACAAGGGGCGGTGTCGGGGGCGTACCAGGCCCGGCCCCAGGTGCGGGTGCGAACGCGTACGGCCAGGATCACGGCCGACGGGACGGCCAGGCAGGGCATCAGCAGCGGGGCGGCGAGCACGGCCAGATGGACGGCCAGGGGGAAGCGGTCGAGGGCGTGGGTCACGCTTCGGGGGACACCCGCCGCCCCCGGACGGTCGCGCTCAGCCCAGGTGCCGGTAGCGGCCCCGGTAGTACAGCAGAGGCCCGCCCTCGCCGCCCGGGACGCGGGCCGTGAGGACGCGGCCGACGGCCAGGGTGTGGTCGCCGGCCACGACGCGCCGCTCGGTACGGCACTCCAGGGTGGCCAGCGCGTCGGAGACAAGGAGGGCGCCGGTCGCCTCGCCCCGGTCGCAGGCCAGGTCCGCGAAGAGGAGGCGGTCGCTGATGCGGCCCTTCATGGCGAAGCGGCCCGCGATCTGTCGCTGGTTCTCCGCGAGGAGGGACACCGCCCAGAGCGGCTGCTCGTCCAGCAGGTCGTCCATGCGGGAGCCGGTGCGCAGGCTGACCAGGACCAGCGGCGGGTCCAGCGAGACCGACACGAAGGCGGTCGCGGTCATGCCGACGTCCTCCGTGCCCGGCGCGTGCGGGTCGTCGGGGTCCAGCGGCGGTTCCTGCGCGGTCACCAGGACCACTCCCGCGGCCAGACGGGACATCGCGGCCCGGAACTCGTCGTCGCTCACCCCCTCAGCATGCACAGAAGCGGCCGGGGCGGTGGGGGAGGGAGGGTTCAGCACGCCGCAAACGCTATTCGGCCACCCCCGCCCGCCGCATCGGGCCTCCGGCGGAGCCCGGACCTAGGACCACAGGCGGGGCCGCGCGCTGACCGGAACGGGCCCAGCCCGGACCAGCCCAGCGGCATATGCGCAACTTCGCAGCCTTTGCGATCGGAGAGTGCAACGGGAAAGTGCGGAAACTGCACTCAATTGTTCAAGTTCTCCTGTGACTTGAGTCACAAGGAGTACGGAATTGTTGACCCTGTGTACCGAGTGAGCAGCGCGCTGTGATTCAGTGGCGGAAAGCCTGTGGACGGCAGGGGGAGGGCGAGCATGGAGACCGATCAGGAGCCGTATGTCCCTTTGACCTCACTGCGTCAGCTGCACCAGGTCATGGCCGAGATGAACACCGCGCGCAGCCAGGCCGACACCCTGCAGATCGTCGCCGACGGCGCGGTCACCGCCCTCGGGTACGAGATGGCCTGTGTGAACCTCGTACGCCCCGACGGCGATCTCGTCGTCGCCGCCGTCTCGGGCAACTCCGCCGCCGACGCCCTCATCACCGGCCGCACCGGCTCCCGCGAGTCCTGGGACCGCCGCCTGGGCATGGGTGAGCTGTGGGGCGACCTGGTGTTCATACCCCACACCGAGGGCTGGGTCCTGGACGACGACGACGTCCCCCAGTGGTACAGCGACGGTCCCACGCCCCACTTCACCGAGGAGTGGCACCCCGGCGACCGCCTCTTCGCCCCGATGTACGCCCCCGGCGCCCAGGGCGGCGCCCGCGGCGGACTGCTCGGCGTCATATCCATCGACCGCCCCCTCACCGGCCGCCGCCCCGGCGCCTGGGGCCGCGAGGCCCTGCAGATGTACGCCTTCCAGGCCGCCATAGCGATCAGCAACGCCCACCTCCGCGCCAACATGCAGCGCGCCCTGGTCCGTCTGGAGCGGGACCAGCAGGCCCTGCGGGCCAGTGAGGAATCCTTCCGCCAGGCATTCGAGTACGCCCCCTCCGGCATGGCCATCGCCGAGATGGGCGGCGACCAGCACGGCCGCATCCTGCGCACCAACGACGCCCTGTGCCGCCTGCTCGGGCGGCCCTCCTCCGCGATGCGCCGCTACTCCTTCTCCGACCTCGTCCATCCCGAGGACATCGGCACCCTGCTGCGCACCTCCGCCGAGGGCGGCCGGGCCGAGCTGCGGCTCTGCCGGCGCGACGGCGGCTATGTGTGGGTGTCGCTGCGCAACTCCGTGGTCGCGGACGCGGCCGACGGCCCGCGCTTCCTGCTCACCCATGTCGAGGACATAGAGGAGCGCAAGCGCCGCGAGCTCCAGCTCGCCCACCGCGCCTCCCACGACTCGCTGACCGGGCTGCCCAACTCCGCCGAGCTGCGGTCCCGGCTCGCCGCCCGGCTGTGCCGCCGCCCGGCCCACCTCGACGCCCAGGACTCCCTGGACGCCGCCTACGGCCACCCGGCCGGGTCCGGCGACGCCCACGGCTTCGACTTCACTCCGGGCGCGGAGGCGTACGACGCCTTCGACCGCCATGTGCACACCGTCGCCCCCGAGCAGGGGCCCGACGACGGCACCAAGGGGCTCGCGGTCCTCTTCTGCGACCTGGACGGCTTCAAGTCGATCAACGACCGCTTCGGGCACAACGCGGGCGACGCGGTCCTCATCGAGGTGGCCCGCAGGCTCAGCCACTGCGTCCGGGACGGCGACACCGTGGCCCGGCTCGGCGGCGACGAGTTCGTGATCCTCGCCGACGGGCTCGGCCAGGCCGACGCCGCCGACCTCGCGGTACGGCTGCGGGGCAAGATCATCCAGCCGATCCGGGCCGAGGGCAGGGCGGTCCGGGTGGGCGCCAGCTTCGGCATCGGCTGGGCGCACTGCGGGATGACGGCGGACGAGGTGCTGAAGTCCGCCGACGAGCGGATGTACGTCGTGAAACGATCTCGTCCCAAGCAGCATCGGCGTGCCGGGTGATGCGCAGGTCAGTGCGCTGAGAGCGCCGGACCCCGCGGTTCGGGCGTCCGTTCGGCGCTCCCCCGTCCGAGCGAGGCGGGGTGTGCGGGAGGGTAGGCTCGCCATTCACACTCCCGTACCGCATCCGCCCGCACCTGTTGAGGAGTACCCAGGGATGACGCCCGGCGACAACGGCGCGAGCAAGCCCGAGGAAGAAGACCCGTTCGGCTACCTGTACGCCGACGGCCAGGCCAGGGGCGCCCAGCCGCCGTCCAGCGGTTACGGCTATCCCAACGCGGTCAACAGGGTGCGCCCGGTCGGCGAGCGCCGGTACGGCCAGCAGCAGACCGCTCCGCAGCAGCCGCAGGGTGCGTACGGCCAGTCGACCGCCCAGTACCAGGCACCGGAGAAGCAGCCCGGCGCCGCTCCCACGTCCCGGCAGGCCATGCGCTCCGGCGGGGGCGGCGGCCGGCGCGGGCCGAACACCAGGGGTCTGCTGATCGGCGCGATAGCGGTGGTCGCGGCGGTCGTCATCGGGATCAGCGTGGCGATGCTCAACGGCAACGACGACGACGGCAAGGCCGGCAACCAGGCGGACGCGTCCCCGACGCAGTCCCAGGAGGCCCCGCCGAGCCCGAAGGCGACGAGCACGGCCTCGGCCGGCGAACTGCCGAAGGCCGACGCGGTCGACGACGCCGTGCAGCTCGCGGGCGGCGCCGCCCCGGCCTCCGAGATCAAGGGCGCGAAGTCGGCCGGCGGTTCCTACGTGGGCGGCCTGAACCAGGTCGGCGCCTCGGTGACCTGGACGGTGGACGTGCCGAAGCGCGGCAAGTACACGCTGAACGTCAACTACGGCGTGCCGGGCAAGGACGCGAACGCCACCCTGACGGTGAACGGCACCTCGCAGAACCGGCCGCTGAACCTGGCCAACTTCGCCCACGCCCCCGAGGGCGACTGGGAGCGCGGCTGGACTCACACCTGGGCCAACCTGGAGCTCCAGAAGGGCTCCAACACGGTCAGCATCTCCTGCGGCAGCGGCAACCAGTGCGATGTCAACCTGGACCAGTTCTCGCTGGACAAGGGCTGGCGGTAGCCCGCACGGCCGCCAGGCCGCCGACTCCTCCTCCGAGAGCGGTGTTCAGCGTGACCGTGAGGATCACCCGGTCCGCCCTCCCTCGATGTCCCCGCGTCTCGGTCTGCGGGGCCCTGTTCGTGGGCCCTGTTCGTGGGCCCTGATCATGCCGAAGAGACGGCGTCCGGCCCAGTTGCGGGACGGACGCCGGGCGACGGAAGGGGGCGTACGGATCAGGGCAGTCGGGGCGTGATCACCCATTCACCCCGGCGCATGACGCCCTTGAGCGCGAAGTCGCCGTCCAGCAGCACCAGGTCGGCGTCCTTGCCGGGCTCCAGCGAGCCGACCCGGTCCGAAAGGCCCAGCAGCCGGGCGGGGTTGGCCGACAGCGCCCTGACCACGTCCGTGACCGGCAGCCGGTCCACGGTGACCGCCCGCCGGAAGGCGCGGTCCAGGGTCAGGGTGGAGCCCGCGATGGAGCCGCCCTCCACCAGCCGGGCCACGCCGCCGCGCACCTCGACCTCCAGCGGGCCGAGCAGATAGCGGCCATCGGCGGAGCCCGCCGCGTCCATCGCGTCGGTGATGAAGGCGACCCGGTCGGCGCCCGCGTGGTGGAAGGCCAACTGGAGCGCGGCCGGGTGCAGATGGGTGCCGTCGTCGATCAGCTCGACGGTGATCCGCTCGTCCTCCAGCAGCGCGGTGATGGGGCCGGGGTCGCGGTGGCCGATCGGGGGCATCGCGTTGAAGAGGTGGGTGGCGACGGTGGCGCCCGCGTCGATGGCGGCCACCGTCTGCTCGTAGCTCGCGTCGGTGTGCCCGACGGCCGCGATCACGCCCTGCTCGGCGAGCAGGCGTACGGATTCGATGCCGCCCGGCAGTTCGGTGGCGAGGGTGACCATCTTCGCGTGGCCGCGCGCGGCGTCGACCAGCTTGCGGACCTCGGCCGGGTCCGGGTCGCGCAGCAGCGCCTCGGAGTGCGCGCCCTTGCGGCACGGCGAGATGAACGGGCCCTCGAAGTGGACGCCCGCGATGTCGCCCTGCTCGGCCAGCTCGGCCAACAGCGCTGCCTGGCGGGCCAGTACGTCCAGGTCGTCGGTGACGGTGGAGGCGACCAGCGTGGTGGTGCCGTGCGCGCGGTGCGTGCGGACGGCGGTGAGCGCGTCCTCGGCGCTGCCGGAGAAGGCCGCTCCGCCACCGCCGTGGTTGTGCAGGTCCACGAAGCCGGGGACCACCCAGTGGCCGGTCACGTCGAGCACGTCGGCGCCCTCGGGCGCGCGCTCCGCGATCCGGCGGCCGTCGACGACGACCCGCCCGCCGGGCACCTCGCCGCCGGGCAGCACCACGGTGCCGCCGGTGAGGACCAGCGGGCGTGCGCTGTTGTCGGCCATCAGGTGCGTACCTCCGTGGTCTGGGGGGTGTGCCGGAGCAGGTCCTGGGCGAGCAGCGCCGCGCCCAGGCAGCCGGCACTCTCGCCGAGAGCGGCCGGGAGCAGGACGGGTGTGCCCTGGAAGGTGAGCCGGCGCTCGATGGCCGCGCCGAGCGGCCGGAACAGCACGTCACCGGCCTCGGCGAGGCCGCCACCGACGATCAGTGTGCCGGGATCGAGCAGGGTCAGCGCGGTGACGAGGCCGTCCGCGAGCGCGTCGACCGCGCCGGCCCAGACGCGGGCGGCGTCCGGGTCCCCGGCGGCGACGGCCCGCGCGCAGTCGGCGGCGTCCGCGTCCGGGCGGCCGCTCGCCGAGGCCCACGCGGTGCCGACGGCGGCGGCGGAGGCGTACCGCTCCAGACAGCCGGTCTGACCGCAGGGGCAGGGCTCGCCGCCGGGGCGTACGACGATGTGGCCGATCTCCCCGGCGAAGCCGTTCGCGCCCGCCTCGACCCGGCCGGCCAGGCCGATCGCCCCGGCGATGCCGGTACCCAGCGCCACGAACAGGAAGCGGCCGGCGCCCCGGCCGGCCCCGGTACGGCCCTCGGCGAGCCCGCCGGTGCGCACGTCGTGGCCGAGGGCGACGGGCATGCCGAGCCGCTCGGCGAGCAGCGCGCGCAGCGGTACGTCGCGCCAGCCGAGGTTGGCCGAGTACAGGGCGGTGCCGCTCGTCTCGTCGAGGGTGCCGGGGACGGCGACGCCGGCCGCGAGCGCGGGGGCGCCGAGGCTCGCGGCGCCGTGCGCGCGCAGGTCGGCGGCGAAGCCGAGGAGGTTCTCCACGACCGCCTCGGGCCCGTTCTCGCGGCCCGTCGCGCGGCGGGCGCGGTGCAGCACCGCGCCGTCGTCACCGACCAGGGCGGCCTTCATCGAGGTACCGCCCACATCCAGGGCGATGACATGTCTCACCGGCCCAGTGTGACCTGCCGACCCGCGAGAGGTCTAGTCCATTCGCTCCGGAAGGTGCTGCCTGCTCTCCGTCACGGCCTCAAGACCTCCCGGGCGGCCGGCAAAGCGGCCACCTCCCGGGGTGGAGCCCGCCTGTCGGTGCCCGGCGTTACGGTTGCCGGCATGGAACTCGGCAGCCGTGAGAAGGCGATCCTCGCGCTGGAGAGCCGGGGCTCTCCCGGCCCCGGCGCGAAGGAGCGCGCCGTCCGGGAGCAGCTCGGCCTCGCCCCGGTCCGCTACTACCAGCTGCTCAACGCCCTGCTGGACGACGAGCGCGCCCTCGCCCACGACCCGGTGACCGTCAACCGCCTGCGCCGGGTCCGCGAGGCGAGAAGGTCGGAACGCTGAGGCATGCGGCGGCGCGGCGCGGATAGTGTCGCCCTATGGGCAACCCTTCCCCCGACAACACCGCCGAGGACAGCGCGCTGCCGGTCCCGGTGACCCAGGCGGGCCGCGACGGTCTGCGGGCGCTGCTTCAGCGGCCGCGCACCGCCGTGATCGGCCTGGACTTCGACGGCACCCTGGCCCCCATCGTCGCCGACCCCGACCAGGCACGCGCCCACCCCGGCGCCGTGCCCGCGCTCGCCGCGCTCGCGCCGAAGGTGGGCTCCGTCGCCGTCGTCACCGGGCGCCCGGCCGGGGTCGCCGTCCGCAACGGCGGCTTCGCCGGGGTCCCGGGCCTGGAGCACCTGATCGTCCTCGGCCACTACGGCGCCGAGCGCTGGGACGCCGCGACGGGCACCGTCACCGCGCCCGCCCCGCACCCCGGCATCGCCACGGTCCGCGCCGAACTCCCCGGCGTCCTCGACCGGGCCGGCGCCTGGCCGGGCACCTGGATCGAGGAGAAGGGCCGCGCGGTCGCCGTCCACACCCGCCGTGCCGACGACCCCGAGGCCGCCTTCCGCACCCTCCGCGCCCCCCTCACCGACCTCGCCACCCGCCACGGCCTCATCGTCGAACCCGGCCGCCTCGTCCTCGAACTCCGCCCCCCGGGCGTGGACAAGGGCGTAGCCCTCCTCGACCTCCTCCGCCGCACGGGCGCCGAATCCGTCCTCTACGCCGGCGACGACCTCGGCGACCTCCCCGCCTTCGCCACCCTCGAGAAACTCCGCTCCGAGGGAGTCCCGTCCCTCCTGGTCTGCAGCGGCAGCAGCGAGGTCACGGAACTGGCGGAACGGGCGGACCTGGTGGTGGGCGGGCCGGAGGGGGTGGTGCGTCTGCTTGCCTCGGTGGCAGCGGTCATCCAGGGCTGAGTCTCTTCCCGTCTCGTCGCCCTGCTGGAACGATAGTCACGCAGAGTGGCGGTGCGTCCCCGTAATATCACCCGCATGGTCGACGTGGGGATGCGGCAGCTGGAGCGCAGCAGGGACCGTCTTGAGCGGAGCGGGGAGGAGCTGATGCAACAAAGCGATCATGCCAGTGGCGGTCTGTTGCTGTTCTACAGTGCTGAGTGTGGTCTCAAGGCGGAGCTGATGCGGCGACAGAACTTGCGGGATACGTCCCAACTGCCCGAGCACTTGCGTACTCATGATCTTCGCGCGTTGGCGCGAGAACTGTGCCTGTCACGAGAGACTCTAGAGGCGTTGAGCGCATGCGCCCGACCTCGAGTCAACGGCCGAGCGATGCAGAAGGTGGAGCCCAAGGCGCTTCACGAAGCATGGCGATATGGCGCGGATCTGGAGGGGGACGACGAGAAAAATGCAGTAGGGGCTCTGCGAAACTTGATCTCGGAATCGCGGAAGTAAAGGGCGGCATGAAGAGCGATTTGACAGCCCATATGGGCATTCACGCCAGTGGTGGTTCGGTTCCCGGACGTCTGTTCACCTGGGTGGATGTCGATGAACATCTTGCATACCTGGCCGACTGCGGGGTGTGGCCCGAGTGGTTGTCAGAGGCTGATGCCTGGTGGGATCAGCTCGTACTGACCATCCGTCCTGGCACGACGGAAGATGTCGTCCGCGACTGGCTGGATCGCGCTTTCGGACGCGGCTCAGCGGGCGGTTTGCAAGGGGAGCTGGTGCTCGCCTTGGACAGACCTGCCGGACTTGGTTCTGAGAACCTACCGGTGCTACTGGAAAACGCTGACGAACGGGCGAGCGCGCGGCGGGTTCCGCGCCTCGCGGAACGCCGAACGACGGCTGATCTCGCACAGACACTCGAGCGGCCACATGCTGATGTCTTTTCAGGCGATATCCAGTTCATTGCCTTTCACTCCTTCAAAGGCGGGGTGGGGCGAACAGTGCATGCGGTGGCTCTAGCCGATCACCTCGCCCGGATCGGGCATCGGGTCCTTCTTATTGACAGTGACCTTGAGGCGCCGGGCATCACCTGGATGCATCAAGCGCAAGGCGGTACATGCGACCTCGGGTACGAGGACGTGCTCGCGCTGTTGCACGGAACGAGCGGGGGGAATCTTCAGACGGTCGCGGATACGGTCCGTGAATTCCTGGCAGGGCAATTTGTAGTGGGGGGTACCGGATCAGGAAAGCTTGCCATTCTGCCCGCCACGCGCAGGCATCGGCTCGGTCCTCCGCGTATTGAGCCTGTGGATCTCCTGACTCCTGCTCGTTCCTCCTACTTCCTGACAGAGTCGATCGCGGACGTGGCCGCACGCAGCGGTTTCGACGTTGTAATTATGGATCTTCGAGCCGGCGCTTCCGAACTCTCGGCACCAGTACTTCTCGACCCACGTGTACAGCGTGTATTTGTTACTACGCTGAGCAGTCAGTCGCTGGATGGCACAACTCGTATGATCCGTCAGCTGGGGGCCAAGGCGCCAGCTCTACTTGGTCGTGACCCAGCGCCTGCGGCGGTGGTGACGCAATATCGGTTGGACGTTCATGACGCAGAGGCGGAAGCCGCTAGAGCAGCCCTGGCGGGAGCGCTGGACGACATCCTTCTTGTGCCAGAAGGGGATCCCCACGAGGCGGAGTTTCCGGTCGACACCGCGGCACTGACCGTCACACTGGTCAGCCCGTTCAGGGACGAGTTGCTCGCATTGCCGCGCAGTTGGGACGATGTTGTCGACGTTGTGCGACGTTGTGGTCTGGGGGACAGGGTCGCGGAACTGGCACCTCAACCTCCGCCGAGAGATGCGCATGGTGAGGGGGATGGCCCCAAGACTGTGGAAGAACGCCGAACTGCTCTACGGGAACGAGCCGCGTCGCTCGTTTTCGCAGAGCGGACAGGTCTCGACGGTGCCCTGGGTTTTCTCTCGACTGAACCGCTTCGTCGCCTTATTGGCGACCATCGCGCCTCACTGCCAGTTACTGTCGTAGTGGGTGCAAAGGGTGCGGGGAAGACATTTACTTTTGCTCGTATGTGTGCTGCGGTTAAATGGTCTGAATTCGCCAAGAAGGCGGGCATGGTGGTGCAGGATGACGCGCTCGTTGTGCCAGTACTGGATCCTGCCAACCTGGATCAGCAGCCCGCAGAGGACGGCCGTGGGGGACCGCAAGATCTGCGTGATCGGGCTGCGGGCGGAGAGGGAGCTACACGCGGTCAGATTCTTCGTGTACTGAATGAAGCGCTTCGCTCCAAGGAAAGCAGCACCGATCCATATTTCTGGCTTGATGTATGGCTGCGCTGCATGGCAATTTCTGGTGGAAGTGTTGGCGCGCGTGAAGCGGGTTGCGATGCCGAGCAGGAGTTGCTCACTCTCGGAAGACAGGGAAAGATCCTCTTCGTTTTTGACGGTTTGGAAGACTTCCTTCAGGAGTTGGAAGGGGAATCGAAACAGGTCGCACTTCGCACGTTGCTAGTTGAGGTTCCGGAATGGCTGCGCTCACTTCGCGGACGCCCGCTCGGCGTTGTCGTATTCGTGCGCCGCGACCTTGCGTCATGGGCAATCACGCAGAATCTTGGCCAGTTCTTGGACCGCTATGAGGCGTATGCGTTGCGTTGGGACGCCCAGGAGGCCCTCCGGCTTGCTCTTTGGGTTTCCGTGACTGCTCAGACAGTCCGGCCGCCGGATCGTGATCTCACGGAACTCTCCTTTGAGGAGATTGCTCAGTCCCTGCGGACAGTCTGGGGAGCAAAGCTCGGTTCGGACAGTTCGCACGAGGCTTGGTCCGAACGCTGGGTGCCGGCGGCCCTCGCAGACTTCAATGATCAGGTGCAGGCGCGTGACGTCGTTCGATTCCTCAGAGAAGCCGCGAGGCTGTCTTCAGGCGATGAGCAGGAAGACCGATTGCTTGTCCCGGCTGCTATGCGAACCGCGCTCGTTCAGTGTAGCTCTGAGAAAGTACGAGAGATCGGCCAAGAGAATAAGCAACTCCGCGATCTGCTCCGAGGGTTGGGGAAATATTCCAGTAATATTTTGATGCCCTTTAGTGGCGATGATGTTGGACTGGATGCCACGGGCATTGCTGTGCTGCAAGAAGCTGGAGCGCTGGCTCGGGATTTGGACGGCCGCTACCGCTTGCCGGAGATCTTCCGCCATGCGCTGGGCTTCAGAACGCAAGGCCGAGCTCGTGTTGTCCGCAGGTAAAAACCTTGCGCCATACGCGCCACCCCGAAT
>NZ_JBHXLV010000188.1:0-12763 GCF_042721685.1 Streptomyces sp. NPDC058459
GTTCAGGTTCGGCTACGACGACTCCCTCGACGTCGTCGGCGTCCACATGGTCGGCGGCATCGTCGGCTCCCTGCTCATCGGCTTCTTCGCCACCGGCAAGGGCCAGTCCGCCGCGGCCGGTGTCTTCTACGGCGACCACACCTTCGACCAGCTCTGGAAGCAGTGCGCCGGCGTCTTCGCCGTCCTCGCCTACTCCCTGCTGGCCTCCGCCGTCCTCGCCTTCCTCCTCGACAAGACCATCGGCATGCGGGTCCCCGAGGACGAAGAGGTCTCCGGCATCGACCAGTCCCAGCACGCCGAGACCGCGTACGACTTCAGCGGCACCGGCGGCGGAGTCGTCGGCGGCACCACGGCCCAGGCAGCGGCCGCCCTGAAGATCAGGAAGGTGGACGCATGAGGCTCATCACGGCGGTCGTCAAGCCGCACCGGCTCGACGAGATCAAGGAAGCGCTCCAGGCGTTCGGCGTCCACGGCCTCACCGTCACCGAGGCCAGCGGCTACGGTCGCCAGCGCGGGCACACCGAGGTCTACCGGGGCGCCGAGTACACCGTCGACCTCGTCCCCAAGATCCGTATCGAGGTGCTGGCCGAGGACGAGGACGCAGAGCAGCTGATCGACGTCGTCGTCAAGGCCGCCCGGACGGGCAAGATCGGGGACGGCAAGGTCTGGTCCCTGCCGGTCGAGACCGCTGTCCGCGTCCGCACCGGCGAGCGCGGCCCGGACGCGCTCTGAAACGCAGGAAAGAACAGGAGTCGCTGGGTGAGCCGCACGGATGACCGGAAAGAAACCGACGACACGGGACCCAGCGGCTACGCGGCGGCCCGGCTGCACCTCCTCAACCAGGAGGCGTGGTCCGGGCCGCCGCGCCGTACCGCCCTCGCCCAGCTCACCGACGACTGGCTGACCGGCCTCTTCAGCGCCGCCGCCCCCGCCATCGAGGGCGTCTCCCTCGTCGCCGTCGGCGGCTACGGCCGAGGCGAACTCTCCCCCCGCAGCGACCTCGACCTGCTCCTCCTCCACGACGGCACCGACCCCGCCGCCGTCGCCGCCCTGGCCGACCGCCTCTGGTACCCCGTCTGGGACCTCGGCATCAGCCTCGACCACTCCGTACGCACCCCCGCCGAAGCCCGGAAGACCGCCGGCGAGGACCTCAAGGTCCAGCTCGGCCTGCTCGACGCCCGCCACCTCGCCGGCGACCTCGGACTCACCGCAGGACTGCGCACCGCGATCCTCGCCGACTGGCGCGACCAAGCCGCCAAACGCCTCCCCGAACTCCAGGAACTCTGCGCCGAACGCGCCGAACGCCACGGCGAACTCCGCTTCCTCCTCGAACCCGACCTCAAGGAAGCCCGCGGCGGACTCCGCGACGCCACCGCCCTGCGCGCCGTCGCCGCCTCCTGGCTCGCCGACGCACCCCGCGAGGGCCTGGCCGACGCCCGCCGCCGCCTCCTCGACGCCCGCGACGCCCTCCACCTCGTCACCGGCCGTGCCACCGACCGCCTCGCCCTCCAGGAACAGGACCAGGTCGCCGCCGGACTCGGCCTCCTCGACGCCGACACCCTCCTCCGCCAGGTCTACGAAGCCGGCCGCGTGATCTCCTACGCCGGCGACGTCACCTGGCGCGAGGTCGGCCGCGTCCTGCGCGCCCGTGCCGTACGGCCCCGGCTGCGGGCCATGCTCGGCGGCGGCAAGCCCGCCGCCGAACGCTCACCCCTCGCCGAAGGCGTCGTGGAACAGGACGGCGAGGCCGTCCTCGCCCGCACCGCCCGCCCCGAACGCGACCCCGTACTGCCCCTGCGCGCCGCGGCCGCCGCCGCCCAGGCCGCCCTCCCGCTCTCCCCGCACGCCGTACGGCGCATGGCCGCCGCCGCGCGTCCCCTGCCGACCCCCTGGCCCGCCGAGGCCCGCGAACAGCTCATCACTCTGCTCGGCTCCGGGCGCCCCACCGTCGACGTATGGGAAGCCCTGGAGGCCGAGGGCCTGATCAGCCGGCTGCTCCCGGACTGGGAACGCGTCCGCTGCCGCCCCCAGCGCAACGCCGTCCACCTCTGGACCGTCGACCGGCACCTCATCGAGACCGCCGTCCGCGCCTCCGCCCTCACCCGCCGCGTCGGCCGCCCCGACCTCCTCCTCGTCGCCGCCCTCCTGCACGACATCGGCAAGGGCTGGCCCGGCGACCACTCCGAGGCCGGCGAGATCATCGCCCGTGACGTCGCCGCCCGCCTCGGCTTCGACCGCGCCGACGTCACCGTCATCTCCACCCTCGTCCGGCACCACCTGCTGCTGGTCGAGACCGCCACCCGCCGCGACCTCGACGACCCCGCCACCGTCCGCGCGGTCGCCGACGCCGTCGGCGGCCAGAGCACCCTGGAACTGCTGCACGCTCTCACCGAGGCCGACGCCCTCGCCACCGGCCCGGCCGCCTGGTCCACCTGGCGCGGCTCCCTCGTCACCGACCTCGTCCGCCGCGTCGCCGCCCTCCTCGCCGGTGAACACCCCGACACCGAACCCGAGACCACCGCCCCCACCGCCGAACAGGAACGCCTCGCCATCGAGGCCCACCGCACCGGCGGCCCCGTCCTCGCCCTGCGCACCCGGACCGAACCCGCCCCGCCCGACGCGGACCCCGCCGAGACGAGCGAACCGCTCGGTGTCGAACTGGTCATCGCCGTACCCGACCAGCCCGGCGTCCTGCCCGCCCTCGCCGGGGTCCTCGCCCTGCACCGGCTCACCGTCCGCACCGCCGGCCTCCGCACCCTGCGGCTGCCCAACGACGTCGACGCTTCCGACGCCGGCTCCGTCCTGCTGCTCGACTGGCGGGTCGCCGCCGAGTACGGCTCCCTCCCGCAGGCCACCCGTCTGCGCGCCGACCTCGTCCGCGCACTCGACGGCACCCTGGACATCACCGCCCGCCTCGCCGAACGCGACGCCGCCTACCCCCGCCGCCGCGGCCGCGCCGCCCCGCCCCCACGCGTCACCGTCGCCCCCGCCGCCTCCCACCACGCCACCGTCATCGAGGTCCGCGCCCAGGACGCGCCCGGTCTGCTGTTCCGCATCGGCGCGGCCCTGGAGAAGGCGGCGGTACGGGTGCGGAGCATGCATGTCAGCACGCTGGGCGCGAACGCCGTCGATGCCTTCTACGTCACCGGCGGCACGGGCGCGCCCCTGCCCCCTGAGGACGCGGCGGCCACGGCACGGGCGCTGGAGGAGACACTGCGGGCGTGACCTGCGGGTCGCCCTGTTCGTTCATCGGATGTGTCGTTGCCGGCGCGGGGGTGATCGGGTCGCGCTGAGCCGGTCGGAGGGCGTGTCCCGGTGGTCCACGCCGACGTGGCGTCCTCCACGCTCGTCGGCGTCCGCACCGGCGAGGGACGATTCGCTCGCGGAGCCCGATACTCTGGAGGGCGATCCACCATGCCCCCTACCTGAGGACCGACGAGCGCCGTGTTCGATACCCTCTCCGACCGCTTGGCGAATACCTTCAAGACCCTGCGGGGCAAAGGTCGGCTGACCGAGGCGGATGTCGACGCCACGGCCCGCGAGATCCGCATCGCGCTCCTCGAGGCCGACGTCGCGCTTCCTGTCGTCCGCTCTTTCATCAAGAACGTGAAGGAGAGGTCGCTCGGCGCCGAGGTCTCCCGGGCCCTCAACCCCGCCCAGCAGGTGCTCAAGATCGTCAACGACGAGCTGGTCACCATCCTCGGCGGCGAGACCCGCCGTCTCCGCTTCGCCAAGCAGCCCCCCACCGTGATCATGCTGGCCGGTCTCCAGGGTGCCGGTAAGACCACGCTCGCGGGCAAGCTCGGCCGCTGGCTGAAGGAGCAGGGCCACTCGCCGCTGCTCGTCGCCTGCGACCTCCAGCGCCCCAACGCCGTCAACCAGCTCAGCGTCGTCGCCGAGCGCGCCGGTGTCGCGGTGTACGCCCCCGAGCCGGGCAACGGTGTCGGCGACCCGGTCGAGGTCGCCAGGGACTCCATCGAGTTCGCCAAGGCCAAGGTCCACGACATCGTGATCGTGGACACCGCCGGCCGCCTGGGCATCGACCAGGAGATGATGCGGCAGGCCGCCGACATCCGGGACGCCGTCAGCCCCGACGAGATCCTCTTCGTCGTCGACGCCATGATCGGCCAGGACGCCGTCAACACCGCCGAGGCGTTCCGCGACGGCGTCGGCTTCGACGGCGTGGTGCTCTCCAAGCTCGACGGTGACGCCCGCGGTGGTGCCGCCCTGTCGATCCGGCAGATCACCGGCAAGCCGATCATGTTCGCCTCCAACGGCGAGAAGCTGGACGAGTTCGACGCGTTCCACCCCGACCGGATGGCCTCCCGCATCCTCGACATGGGTGACCTGCTCACCCTGATCGAGCAGGCGGAGAAGACGTTCAGTCAGGAAGAGGCCGAGAAGATGGCCTCGAAGCTGGCGTCGAAGAAGGGCCAGGACTTCACCCTGGACGACTTCCTGTCCCAGATGGAGCAGGTCAGGAAGATGGGCAGCATCAGCAAGCTGCTCGGCATGCTCCCGGGCATGGGTCAGATCAAGGACCAGATCAACAACATCGACGAGCGGGACGTGGACCGCACGGCCGCGATCATCAAGTCGATGACCCCGGCCGAGCGTACCGACCCGAACATCATCAACGGCTCCCGCCGGGCCCGTATCGCCAAGGGTTCCGGTGTCGAGGTCAGCGCGGTGAAGAGCCTGGTGGAGCGGTTCTTCGAGGCGCGCAAGATGATGTCCCGCATGGCCCAGGGCGGCGGCATGCCGGGCATGCCCGGGATTCCGGGCATGGGAGGCGGCCCCGGCCGCACCAAGAAGCAGCCGAGGAAGGCCAAGGGCAAGCAGCGTTCGGGCAACCCGATGAAGCGTCAGCAGCAGGAGCTGGAGGCGGCCCAGCGCCGCGAGGCCGCCGCGCAGGGCGGCAACGCGCTCGGCCTGCCTCAGCAGGGCAGCCAGGACTTCGAACTCCCCGACGAGTTCAAGAAGTTCATGGGCTGACGCCGGTCCCGCGCACGTGCCAAGGGCGCCCCTTCTCCGTGAGGGGGCGCCCTCGCGCGTCGGGGGTGCCCCCTAGGGCACGCGGGCGATCAGGTAGCGGAAGACGTTCGGCATCCATACCGTGCCGTCGGGGCGCCGGTAGGGGTGCAGGGACTCGGTGAGGTCCTTGCCGACCTGCTTGCGGTCCGTGGCCGCGATCGCCGTGTCGAACAGTCCGGTCGACACCAGCCCGCGTACCGCGCTGTCGCTGTCGGCGTAGCCGAACGGGCAGGCCACCCGGCCGGAGCCGTCCGGCTTCAGCCCGGCGCGCAGCGCGACCTCCTCCAGGTCGTCGCGCCGGGGCGGACGCCAGCCGCGCCGCGGTGCGGCGAGCCTGGCGGCCGCCCTGAGCACGGTGGAGGTGGCGCACCGTTCCGGCGGCCCCCAGCCGGCCAGCACCACCGCGGCCCCGCGCGCGGCCTGCGGCAGCGCGGCGCCGAGAGCGTCGCCCAGGACGCCGGAGTCATCGAGGGGGCCGGCCGTCTCGTAGGCGGTGACGAGGGTGTACGGGGGTGTGCCGGGGCCTGCCGCGCCGGCGGGGGAGTCCGCCCGGAGGAGCCGGGCCTGCGGGGCCAGACGTGCGCGGGCGAGGGCGAGGTGTTCGGGGCGGGAGTCGACGCCGGTGACGGTCGCGCCCCTGGCGGCCGCCAGCAGCAGGGCGAGCCCGGAGCCGCAGCAGAGGCCCAGCAGGCGGGTGCCCGGTCCCACTTCGAGGCGCTCGTGGACGGTCTCGTGGAGCGGGAGAAGCATCCGCTCCTGGATCTCCGACCAGTCGCGCGCGCGTTTGCGGGGGTTCACGCGGGGTGGTGCGGAACCCGCGTGGGCCAGGTGCTCCCGCACGAGCGCAGGTGTCATAGGTAGCGCCCCAATCCGCCGGCTGTCCGTCGCCGTGCCCGGTGTGTGGCCCCCGTGTGCCGTGCGTGCGCACTTTCCACGTATGCCAGGTAACTCCCGGCCCGCCGAGTCGTCCAGTGGTCGTGGGGCCCGGCTTGTCCCCGGATGGCGCGTGTGGCTCGAATTCACGCCCCCGCAACGCGGGCGTGTACCACCGGGTGCCGGGGCGTCCGGACGTACCGGGTAACGTGCGGGTCCGGTGGTGGCGGCGGACACGTGGACGCCGGGAGCCGTATGCGGTGCTACGCACCGGCTTGGGGGGAGCTGCGAGGCTTCTCCGTGAAACGGCGGACCCGCCCTCGTCAGGACGCATCGGCGACAACTGACGGGTAGGTGCAAATTATTTGAGATGCCCCGGAATAGGAACACAGCGGCACCCCCGCTCGTTGTCATTACGTGAGCACGACACAGACACCACCTGTCCTCGCCGCGGAGCTGGCACAGGCGTGGGCCGACATTCAGCGGTACCACCCCGAGCTGCCCGACCTCGCCGCACCGGAATCCCTGATCGGGGAGTCGTCGTCCGCGTGCGGACGCGAACTCTCCTTCGAACGCCTGCTGCACGAGGCGGTGCACGGCATCGCCGCTGCCCGAGGGGTGCGCGACACCTCCCGGGCCGGCCGCTACCACAACCGCCGTTTCCTCGCCGTGGCCGAGGAGCTGGGCCTCGACCATCCCGATGAGCCGCATCCGAGCAGCGGTTTCTCCCTGGTCACGCTCAACCCCGAGGCCAAGCGGCGCTACCGCCCTACCATCGACCGCCTCCAGCGCGCGCTGAAGGCGCACACGGTGGCCACCTCCGCCGACACCTCACGCACCTTCCGGGGTCCGGCCGCGCGGCACGGCTCCTCCGGAGGCGGTGTCCGGGTCAAGGCGGTCTGCGACTGCGGCCGCAACGTCCGGGTGGTCCCCTCGGTGCTGGCGCAGGCGCCGATCATGTGCGGCGGCTGCGGCAAACCGTTCCGCATCCCGGAGGCCGTGGCGGCGGCGAGCTGACGACGCGGCTGCTCGTGGCAGCCGTGATCAGCTCCCGTTTCGCCCTGCGGGCGGCCGTGTCGGGGGTGCGGCGCCGGGTGTTCCACAGGCATGGTCAAGATCGCCCACCCCGGCCCGGACGGCCCTGCCGGGTGTGGCACAATGGCTAGCCGTACTCGACAGTCGCACAGGACCCCTCTCTCCTCCGGCTGACGCGTCCATCGGGCACTCGGGTACCGCAACCCCACGCGGCAGCTCCGCCGTGCCCAACACACGTCAAAACCAGGAGAACTCACTCCCGTGGCAGTCAAGATCAAGCTGAAGCGTCTGGGCAAGATCCGTTCGCCTCACTACCGCATCGTCGTCGCCGACTCCCGTACCCGCCGTGACGGCCGGGCCATCGAGGAGATCGGCAAGTACCACCCGACCTACAACCCGTCGGTCATCGAGGTGGACGCCGAGCGCGCCGCCTACTGGCTGGGTGTCGGCGCGCAGCCGACCGAGCCGGTGCTCGCCATTCTGAAGAAGACCGGCGACTGGCAGAAGTTCAAGGGTGAGCCGGCTCCCGCGCCGCTGCTCGTCGCCGAGCCGAAGCCGGCCCGTCCGTCGTTCGAGGCGCTCGGTGGCGACACCGAGGGCAAGGGTGAGGCCATCACCCAGAAGAAGAAGGCTGAGAAGAAGGACGAGGCCGCTGCCGAGTCCGAGTCGACCGAGGCCTGAGCAGCATGCTCGAAGAGGCGCTTGAGCACCTCGTGAAGGGCATCGTCGACAACCCCGACGATGTGCAGGTCGCCTCGCGCGATCTGCGCCGCGGGCGCGTGCTGGAGGTCCGGGTGCACCCCGACGACCTCGGTAAGGTGATCGGCCGCAACGGCCGCACCGCGCGTGCTCTGCGTACCGTCGTGGGCGCCATCGGCGGCCGCGGTGTCCGTGTCGACCTCGTCGACGTGGACCACGTCCGCTGACGCTTCATAGCAACCGGTTCGGGCCGGGGAGGGCCACTGGGCCGTCCCCGGCCCGAGTCGTATGACAGGAGATCTGTACTCGTGCAGCTGGTAGTCGCACGGATCGGCCGTGCTCATGGCATCAAGGGCGAGGTCACCGTCGAGGTGCGCACCGACGAGCCGGAGTCGCGGCTCGCCCCGGGCGCGGTCCTTACCACCGACCCGGCCTCCACCGGGCCGCTCACCATCGCCACCGGCCGCGTCCACAGCGGCCGTCTCCTCCTGCGCTTCGAGGGCTTCGGCGACCGCACCGCCGCCGAGACGCTGCGCAACACGCTGCTGATCGCCGACGTCGACCCGGAGGAGGCGCCGGACGACGAGGACGAGTACTACGACCATCAGCTGATCGACCTCGACGTGGTCACCGAGGACGGCACGGAGATCGGCCGGATCACCGAGATCTCCCATCTGCCCTCCCAGGACCTCTTCATCGTGGAGCGTCCCGACGGCAGCGAGGTGCTCATCCCGTTCGTGGAGGAGATCGTCAGCGAGATCGACCTGGCGGAGCAGAAGGCGGTCATCACCCCGCCGCCCGGCCTGATCGACGACCGCGCAGAGATCGCCTCGGCCCGGGACGAGGCTCCGGCGCTGGACGAGGCTCCGGTACAGGACGACGACGCATGAGGCTCGACGTCGTCACCATCTTCCCCGAGTACCTGGAACCGCTGAACGTCTCCCTCGTCGGCAAGGCCCGCGCCAGCGGCCGGCTCGACGTGAACGTCCACGACCTGCGCTCCTGGACCTACGACCGGCACAACACGGTCGACGACACCCCCTACGGCGGCGGCCCCGGCATGGTCATGAAGACCGGGCCCTGGGGCGACGCCCTGGACACGGTCCTTGCCGACGGCTACGAGTCGGGCGCGCACAGCCCGGCCCTGATCGTGCCGACCCCCAGCGGCCGCCCCTTCACCCAGGAACTCGCCGTCGAGCTGTCGACGCGCCCCTGGCTGGTCTTCACCCCGGCCCGCTACGAGGGCATCGACCGCCGGGTCACGGACGAGTACGCGACCCGGATGCCGGTCTACGAGGTGTCCATCGGGGACTATGTCCTCGCGGGCGGTGAGGCAGCCGTCCTGGTCGTCACCGAGGCCGTGGCCCGGCTGCTGCCCGGCGTGCTGGGAAACGCCGAGTCGCACCGGGACGACTCCTTCGCCCCCGGCGCGATGGCCAGCCTCCTGGAGGGCCCCGTCTACACCAAGCCCCCCGAGTGGCGGGGCCGGGACATCCCGGACGTGCTGCTCAGCGGCCACCACGGGAAGATCGCCCGCTGGCGGCGGGACGAGGCGATGCGCCGGACCACCGCCAACCGGCCCGACCTGATCGAGCGCTGCGACCCCGCCACCCTCGACAGGAAGGACCGGGAGATGCTCTCCATTCTGGGCTGGGCCCCGGACCCGGAGGGCCACCCGGTCGGGCGATTTTGGCGCAGGACCGACGGCATGGAACAATAGGCCGCTGTTGTGCGCCCGTCCGGCGTGCGCCCCTGCCACAGGGGGACACGACGCCCGTTCCGACCCGCACGGCCGACCTCTTCGAACATCTAGTTCCGTTGATGACCTGTGGCATCGGCGAAGAAAGCAGACGAAATGTCCCACCTGCTCGACACCGTCGACTCCGCGTCGCTGCGCACCGACATCCCGGCCTTCCGCCCGGGTGACACCGTCAACGTGCACGTCCGCGTCATCGAGGGCAACCGCTCGCGTGTGCAGCAGTTCAAGGGCGTCGTGATCCGCCGCCAGGGTTCGGGCGTCCGCGAGACCTTCTCGGTCCGCAAGGTCTCGTTCTCCGTCGGCGTCGAGCGCACCTTCCCCGTGCACACCCCGATCGTCGAGAAGATCGAGCTCGTCACCCGTGGTGACGTGCGCCGTGCCAAGCTGTACTACCTCCGTGAGCTGCGCGGCAAGGCCGCGAAGATCAAGGAGAAGCGCGACAACTGAGCGCCTTCCCGGAGTCCTGGCGGGGCCGGATAGCATCTGGCCCCGATGGACACCGAAGCTCAGCCCACGGAACGCGACCGCTCCCGCCCACCCGGAACCCCGGGTGCGCGGGACCTGTCGCGTTTCGCGTTGGTGGCCCGGCTCGCCGACCGGCTGCCGGGCGGCCGGTTCACCCTGGTCCTCTTCACCTGCCTGGCCTTCGTGCTCTTCCTGAACGCCTTCGTGGTGCGGCCGTTCGAGATTCCGAGCGGTTCCATGGAGCGCGGATTGAGGGTCGGGGACCGCGTGCTCGTAAACAAGTTGGCGTACCGTTTCGGTGCCCGGCCGGAGCGCGGTGACGTGGTGGTGTTCGACGGGACCGGGTACTTCGGGCACGCGGACTACGTCAAGCGCGTTGTAGGGGTGGGAGGCGACCATGTGGTCTGCTGCGGCAGGGACGAGAGGAAGGCAAGGATCGAGGTGAACGGCCGCCCGGTCGACGAGACGGCTTTCCTCTATCCGGGGGACAGCGCGTCCGCCGTGCCCTTCGACGTGGTGGTGCCCGAGGGCCGTCTCTTCCTGCTCGGCGATCACCGGGCCCGCTCCAGTGACTCCCGTGACCATCTCGGCTCGCCCGGCGGCGGCATGGTCCCGGTCTTCGACGTGGTGGGCCGCGCCGACTGGATCGTCTGGCCGTACGGCCACTGGACGCGCGTCGAGCGCCCCGCCGCGTACGCGCGCGTGCCTGCCGCGGAGGCCGCGCATGGGTAACCGGGCGAGGCCGCGCGGGGTCACCGGCGCGGCCGCCGACAATCCGCTGCCCACCGGCGCCCGCCGGACCTCCCGGCCGAGCGCCGGCCGTTCGCGGGCGGAGCGGCGCAAGCTCCAGCGCCGGGTGAAGCGCAAGCGCAGACGTTCGGCGGTGCGGGAGATCCCGCTGCTGCTCGGGGTCGCCGTGCTGATCGCGCTGGTGCTGAAGACGTTCCTGGTGCAGGCGTTCGTGATCCCGTCCGGCTCGATGGAGCAGACGATCCGGATCGGGGACCGGGTGCTGGTCGACAAGTTCACCCCCTGGTTCGGCTCCAGGCCGACGCGCGGGGACGTGGTGGTGTTCCACGATCCGGGCGGCTGGCTGTCCGGCGAGGAGACGCCGAAGAAGAACGACCCCGTAGGCGTGAAGCAGGTGAAGGCGGGGCTGACCTTCATCGGCCTGCTCCCCTCGGACAACGAGAAGGACCTGATCAAGCGGGTCATCGGGGTCGGCGGCGACCGGGTGAAGTGCTGCGACCCCGAGGGCCGGGTCATGGTCAACGGCGTCCCGCTCACCGAGGGCGCCTACATCTACCCCGGCAACGCCCCCTCCGCGACCTCCTTCGACATCACGGTGCCCGAAGGCCGCCTGTGGGTGATGGGCGACCACCGGGGAAACTCCGCCGACTCCCGCTTCCACCAGAACCTCCCCTACGGCGGCACCGTCTCCGAGGAGTCGGTCGTCGGCCGGGCGATGTTCATCGGCTGGCCCTTCGCGCACTGGACGCGTCTGGAGGAACCTAAAACCTTCGCAAGCGTCACCGACGCGGCGCCCGGGGCGAGTGCGGCCGGTGCCCCGTCGCATAGGGTTGCCTCCGGCGATCCGAACGGACTGACCCAGCTCCCGACCCCTGCGGAACTCCCGCTCGTTATGGGAGTGGTGGGCCTGCACCGTGCATGGGGCAGGCAGCGGCAGAGAGTAAGGAGTTGGCGTGGGGGATGTGGCGGTTGGCGCACGGTCGGGGCACGACGGCGAGGAGCACCGCGGGCACCCCGTGGGGTCCGACGCCTCGGCCCCGGACGGCGCCGTGAACTCCGGGAACGGCTTCGCGGCGGCCGGTGACGGCACGCCCCCCGGCCGGCCCCCGCGGACGGACGAAGGCAGCGGCGGCAACGGTGACGCGGCACGGCAGCCGGCGAAGCAGCGCTCCTTCTGGAAGGAACTGCCGATCCTGGTCGGTATCGCGCTGGTGCTGGCCCTGCTGATCAAGACGTTCCTGGTGCAGGCGTTCTCGATCCCCTCCGACTCGATGCAGAACACCCTCCAGCAGGGTGACCGCGTCCTGGTCGACAAGCTCACCCCGTGGTTCGGCTCCAAGCCCGAGCGCGGCGAGGTCGTCGTCTTCCACGACCCGGCCCAGTGGCTGGCGGGCGAGCCGACGCCTGAGCAGAACGCGGTGCAGAAGGGCCTGAGCTGGATCGGTCTGATGCCGTCGGCCGAGGAGAAGGACCTGATCAAGCGGGTGATCGGGGTCGGCGGCGACACGGTCGAGTGCGAGGGCGCCGGCCCGCTGAAGGTCAACGGCAAGGCGCTGACCGAGCCGTACGTCTACCCCGGCAACACGCCGTGCAGCGTGGACGACCAGGGCGGGCAGTTCAAGGTGAAGGTGCCCGAGGGCCGCATCTGGGTGATGGGCGACCACCGGCAGAACTCGCGGGACTCGCGCTACAACCAGACCGACGAGAACCACGGCATGGTGCCGGTCGAGGACGTGGTCGGACGGGCGATCGTGAAGGCGTGGCCCGTCAACCGCTGGGGCACCCTGCCGATCCCGGACACCTTCGACCAGCCCGGCCTGGACAAGAAGGGCTCCGCCGCCGCACCGCTGCCGTACGCGCCCGGTGCCGCGTCTGTCGCGCTGGTGCTGCCGGTGGCCGTGTGGCGTCGCCGCAGGGCCGCCCGCCCCGCCGCCGAGGCCGCGCGCGAGGAGTGAGCCGACGGGGCCGCGCGGGTGTGGTCCAGGGGCACTGCCGAGGGCGGTGTCTCCCGGAGAACCGGTGAAGAACCCGGGACCCGGAGGCCACGGCCGCGGGGGGGTGGGGGCCGGGGGGGTTGCAAGTGGGGATGGTGGGAGGGCGGGGGGCCCCGGGGGGGGGGGGCGGGGGTGGGTGCCGGGGGTGCCGAGG
>NZ_JBHXLV010000189.1:0-12716 GCF_042721685.1 Streptomyces sp. NPDC058459
ACCGGGTGGACGACGGTGACGTCGGCGGTCACCTGGAGCGCGCCGCGCTTGCATCTGGACGGCCCGTCCGGCTCCGTACCCGCACCCGTCCCGACCCCTGGCAGTCAGCGCCCTATTCCCCTGGGACGCGTCCGCATCGTGACACGGAGCACTGACAGCGGGACCGGCCGATGACGCGGGTCCGGCAGGGGAGATCAGCCTGTGGGAGGGGTCGCTTCGCCGACCTGGGGTTCCGGGTCTCCTGCGCCGGCCCGCGTCCCGGCGCGGCATCCGAGGACCGCACCCGCCGCGCGTGGCGACCACCCCGGCTGCGGCAGGTCCCGTTGCCGGCCGGGGTCCAGATCGTGGCGCCGAGGCCCTCCATCCGTCGGGGAACCCCGGCTGATCCACGCCGGAGCGACCTCCCGTGGACGTGCCTCAGCGATCCCGAGGGCGACGAGTGCTGCGTGCTCGCGCTGCCCCGAGGGCTTCAGTCCCGCACCGCCTCGACCAGTACGTCCGCCGACATGAGCCCCAGTGCGTTGGCCGCCAGCGGGCTGTCCCCGGTGAGAAGTTTCCGGTCCTGGTGGGTCTGGCCGGTCATGTCGGAGTTCAGGACGGTGACGCCCTGCTGTTCCAGGAGGTCGGCCACCAGCCAGGGGAGCCGGCCGGGGAGGTAGCCCATCTCGAGGTTGGCGCCGGCGTCGAGGGCGTCCGGGAAGACGCAGAGGGAGTAGCCGACGAAGGGCGACCTGTCCTTGCCCTGGGCGGCGGCGAGCAGCGCGGCGGGGCCGTGGCAGAGGGTGATGACGTACTTGTCGTTGGCGAGCGCCCAGTCGAGGGTCTTGGTCACGTCCTCACTGTCCGCGAGCCCGATCACCGCTCCGTGTCCGCCGGGGATGAAGACGGCGATGTAGTCGGACTCGGGTCCGAGCTTGTCCGCGACGACCTCGGAGAGTTCCAGCGGCTGCTTCAGCTTGGGTTTGATCGCCTCGTAGGTCTCCATGACGGCCTCGTCCTCCTCCGGCATGGCCCACAGTTCCAGCTTCACGGGGTTGCCGCTGAGGGTGGCCACATCGACGTCGAAGCCCGCCTCCATCATGTGGTGCAGCGGAAGCAGCGTCTCCACGGGATGGTTGCCGGTGGAGAAGAACTTGCCGTCCTCAGTGAGCAGATACCGCTCGTCCGTGCCGATCATCAGCACCTTCCACCGCCCGCCGGTGTAGGCGCCCTTGTGCTCCACGCCCTCGAAGTCCGTCCTGGGCGCGGTGTACTTGCTCAGCGAGTACGGGGACGGGAAGAACGCGTTGTCCTCGGCCGGGTCCGGAGCCGGGTTCCTGCTCGGGTCGGTCGCGTCTGACATGGGAAACCTCCTTTTCTCCAACGTAGGCACTGCCCGGCCCGGACGCATGACGGGGCGGGTGGGGGGCGCCATCCCCGGGGTGCAGAGTGGCCGGGGGGAGCCCGCGTGGAGGAGATCGGATGCCTCGGCAGCCACCGGAAACCGCTCAAGAATTTGACTTCGTGATCGTCGGCTCGGGCGCCGCTCGACTTCCACGGCTACTACCCCGGTTACGCCGAGGACGGCACCCAGGGCCGCGACCGGCTGGGCGTGGTCGTGCTGAAGGGGCACACCAGGAACCGGGGTGGCTCGGTGACCCTGCGCTCGACCGATCCCACCGAGCCGCCGGAGATCCGGTTCCACTACTTCTCCGAGGGCACGCCCGGCTGGGAGGAGGATCTGGACGGCCTGGTGGACGGGTTGCGGATCGCTCGTGACGTGATCGCCAACGCGGGGGACGCGGGCGTGAGGGGCGAGCTGGTCCCGGGACCGGAGGTCCGGACCGACGACCAGCTCAAGGAGTGGGCGCGGACCCAGTGCTGGGGGCACCACGCGTGCGGCACCGCCAGGATCGGCACGGAAGACGACCGGCTGGCGGTGCTGGACGGCGACTTCCGGGTGCGCGGGGTGAAGGGGCTGCGGGTGGTGGACGCGTCGGTGTTCCCCGACATCCCCGGTCTCTTCATCGACTCGGCGGTCCACCTGGTCAGCGAGAAGGCGAGCGAGGCACTGCTGGCCGATTACCCGGCGCCGTGACACCGGCCGCGCCGAACCACCTGGGCAGGTGGGCGAGCAGCTCCTCCTGACTCTCCCCCGCCCAGGCCACATGCCCGTCCGGGCGCAACAGCACGGCAGGCACGTCGAGTTCCTCACTCACGTCGATGACGTGGTCCACCCGGTCCGCCCAGCCGTCCACCGAGAGGCGGCCGGTCTGGTCGAGGAGGAGGCCGCGGGCGAGGCGCGTGTGCTCGTAGAGGCGCCCGTGCCTCAGCTTCACGTCCCGCAGCCGCCTGCCGAGGAGTTCATGGCCGTCGCCGAGGTCGTAGCGGATGTCCACGGCGGTGATCATGCCGGTGATGTGGCGGTTCACCTCCTCGAAGTCCATGAGCCGGGAGAGGAGTTCGCGGAGCGCGGCGGCGCCGGGGTCGGTGCCGAGGAGCGTCATGCCGGCGCGGGTGGTCCCGAGCACGCGGGCGCCGACCGGGTGGCGTTCGGTGTGGTAGCTGTCGAGCAGGCCGTCCGGGGCCCGGCCGTTGACCTCGGCGGCCAGCTTCCAGCCGAGGTTGAACGCGTCCTGCACCCCGAGGTTGAGCCCCTGGCCGCCGGCCGGCGGGTGGATGTGGGCAGCGTCGCCGGCCAGCAGGACCCGGCCGTCCCGGTAGCGCTCGGCCTGCCGGGTGGCGTCGCCGAAGCGGGACAGCCAGCGGGGTGAGTGCACGCCGAAGTCGGTGCCGGCCACGGCCCGCAGCCGCTGCTGGAACTCGGCGAGGGTCGGCGGGGCGGACCGGTCCTCGCAGACGCCGTCGGCGGGCACGATGACGCGGTACAGCCCCTTGTGGCCGTCCACGTCCGGCGCCAGCCCGAACCGCGGCTGCGTCTTGCGGACCTCGTCCACGACGGCGGCGATGGCCGCCGGGTCCTCGGTGGCCTCCATGTCGCCGAGCAGCGTCTCGACCGTGGCGGGTTCGCCGGGGAAGCCGACGCCGAGCAGCTTGCGTACCGTGCTGCGGCCGCCGTCGCAGCCGACGACGTAGCGTGCGCGGAGGTCCGTCCCGTCGGCCAGTCCGACACCCACCCCCTCCGGGTCCTGGCTCAGCGCGACCACCTCCTGGCCGCGCCGGATCTCGGCGCCGAGTTCGCGGGCCCATGCGTCGAGCAGCCGTTCGGTGGTCACCTGCGGGATGGCGAGGCCGTACGGGTGCGCGGTGTCCAGCCGGTCCGGCCACGGCTTCATGATGCCGCCGAACAGGCCGCCGACCTGGAACTTCTCGCTCTCCGCGAGGAACCGTCCCAGCAGGCCCCGCTGGTCCATCACCTCGACGCTGCGCGCGTGCAGGCCGCGTCCACGGGACTGGCTGCCCGGCTCGGCCAGCCTCTCCAGCACGACGACTTCCACTCCGCCGAGCCGTAGCTCCCCGGCCAGCATCAGCCCGGTCGGCCCGCCGCCGACCACGATCACATCGAACATCCACCCGCCCCGTCAACGAAATCGACCGCGAACCGAGAAGCGGGGCGTACTGCGCAAACACGCCATTTCCCTCACTCCCGGCCGCGGCCGCCCATTCTGCGACACCACGGGGGCCTTGCCGCAAGACCCCCTGTGCGCTATATCTTGAAAGTGGCAAGGAGCGTCCGACCTCCTTGCCTTCGCTGTTTCCGGGTGGCCACGCCGGCCGTCCGGGGACGGCGGTGAGGCGGACGCGGAGCTGTGGCTGCCGGTGGAGGAGGCGGACCGGTCACCCGCTCGGAGAGGGACCGTAAGCTCGGACCATGGACCGGAGGACGCGGTGACCGGCGGGGAGTGGTGACCGGCGGGGAGTGGTGGCCGGTGGCCGACGTGCTCGGGTTCCTCGCCGGGCGCTGGCGGGTCACGCGGACCGTGCGGGACCTGGCGGGCGCGGACGAGGGGTACTTCGCGGGAGGTACGACCTTCGCGCCGTCTCCGGACGGGCTCTCGCACGAGGAGGCCGGGGAGTTCACCTGGCAGGCGGTGACGCGGCCCGCCACCCGGACGCTGCGGTTCGTGCCGGGGGCCGTGCCGGGCACGGCGGAGGTGCGCTTCGCGGACGGGCGGCCCTTCCACGACCTCGATCTGCGCGGCGGGCGGCACATCGCCGGGCACCCTTGCGCGGCGGACTTCTACCGGGGTGAGTTCACCGTCTTTGCCGCCGGCCACTGGCGCTCGGTGTGGCGGGTCGGCGGGCCGGGGAAGGATCTCGTGCTCACCACGGACTATGTGCGCGAGGGCTGAGGGGACACCGCGTCCAGGCGCAGCGTCCAGCGTCCCGCGCGGCCGGCGACCGTGACCGTGGACAGCGGGCGTACGTCGATGCTCCAGAAGGCGGCCGGGGGTGCCTTAAGCGCGTAGACGAGGGCCGCGCGGATCACGGGCGGCTCGGCCACGGCGACGATACGGGCCCAGTCGTCGCCGGGCCGGGTGTCGAGCCAGCCGCCCACCCGCGAGATGAAGGCGAGCATCGATTCGCCGCCGTGCGGACTGGCCCTCGGGTCGGCGAGCCAGGCGTCCACCGCCTGCGGCTCGCGGGCCATCGCCTCGGCCAGGGTCAGTCCCCGCCAGCGCCCCATGTCACAGTCGCGGAGGGCGAGTTGGGCGAGAGGGGCGTAGCCGAGCGCGTCGCCGGTGGCGCGGCTGCGCGGTGTCGGGGAGCAGTAGCGCAACTCGGCGGCGGCCAGCGGCAGCAGATAGCCGACCGAGCGCCGCACCTCGTCCCAGCCCGCCTGGTCCAGCGGCCGGTCGTCCTGGAACCGCTCCGCGTGCGACGGGGAACCGTGCGCTGCGGCCACGAACGTCACCCGAAGTGGCATGCGGTGATGGTGATCCCAGGACGGTGGCCGGTCAAGAGCCCTTGCCCGTGCCACTTCGGGCGTGACGGGAAAACATCGCCCCGCCTGCCTCACCGGCCCCATCGGGCAGCTGACCCGAGCGCCTTCACCGCACCTCGTCCCACGCCGCCCGCAGCCTCCGCACCCCCTCCGCGATCTCCCCCGTGCCGGCGACCGCGGCGAAGCTCAACCGGATGTGGGCCGCCGGGGGTTCGGCGCTGAAGTAGACGCGGCCGGGGGTGAGGGAGATGCCCGCGCGGAGGGCAGCCGCGGTCAGGGCGGTCTCCGTGACGCCCTCGGGCAGGCGGAGCCAGAGATGGAAGCCGCCGAACGGGATGTGCGGCAGGGTGAGTTCGGGCAGCCGCAGACCGAGCGCGCCGGTCATCGCCTCCCGGCGTACGGCCAGCTCGGCCGACAGCGAACGAAGGTGGCGCGGCCACGCCGGTGAGCCGACGAGTTCGAGCGCCGCTTCCTGCAGCGGCCGGGGCACGAAGAAGCTGTCCACGACCTGGATGGCGCGCAGGCGTTCCAGCACCGGGCCGCGCGCGGCGAGGGCGCTGACCCGGAAGCTGGGCGAGGTCGCCTTGGTGAGCGAGCCGACGTGCACGACGACGCCGTCCGGGTCGTCCGCCATCAGCGGCGGGGGCAGCGGGGGCGCGTCGGCGTGCGCGAGGCGGCGTACGTAGTCGTCCTCGATGACGAAGGCGCCCGAGGCGCGGGCGATCCGCAGCACCTCGGCGCGGCGGTCGGGGGCGAGCACGGCGCCGGTCGGGTTCTGGAACAGGGGCTGGCAGACGAAGACGCGGGCACCGGTGGCCCGGAAGGCGTCGGCCAGCAGGCCGGGGCGTACGCCGTCGGCGTCGACCGGCACCGGTACGGGCTTCAGGCCGGCCGCGCGGGCGAGGTCCAGCATGCCGGGGTAGGTGGGCGACTCGACCAGGACCGGCGCGCCGGGCGGGGCGAGCGCGCGCAGCGCGGTGGCCAGCGCGGACTGACCGCCGGCCGCGATGAGCACCTCGGCGGCGGTGACGGAGCCGCCGATGCCGCGTGCGAACCACTCCCGCAGCTCGGGCAGCCCCTCCAGCGGCGGCCTGCCCCAGGCGCCGGGGCGCCGTCCGGCGCGGGCGAGGGCGGCGGCCATGGCCTGCTCGGGCTGGAGGCCGGGGTGCGGGTAGCCGCCGCTCAGCTCCAGCACGCCCGGCGGCGGCGCGGGCAGCGAGACCATGACACCGGAGGCGTCCACGGTGCGGGGCACGACATCGCCGGCGGGGTCGGCGCTCAGCGCGACCTCCTGCCAGGAGGTGTCACCGGCGGGCGGAGTGGCGGCGCGGGGCCGGGCCCGGAAGGCGCCCGCGCCGGGCCGGGTGACGACCAGGCCCTCGGCGGCGAGCTGGGCCAGCGCCCGCGAGACGGTCACCGGGCTGACCCGGAACCGCTCGACCAGCGCCCGGCTGGACGGCAGCTTTCCACCGGGTGAGTAGCGGTCAAGCTCTCTCCTCAGCTGTTCCGCCAGTTCCCGCACACTGCTACGCTCGTTCATGAGAGCAAAGAGTAGCGCTACCGATGCAACCGTGATAGCAGTCAACGAGCCCCGTGATTCCCTGCTGCTGGGCACCGGCCAGGCCGCTCTCGGTGTGGTCGCCTTCTCCCTCACGTTCCCCGCCACCGCCTGGGGGCTGGAGAGCTTCGGCCCCTGGTCGCTGGTGGCGGTGCGGGGTGTCCTCGCGGCCCTGGTCGCGGGCGCCTGCCTGCTGCTCCTGCGGGTGCCGCTCCCCGCCGCCCGGCATCTGCCGGGGCTCGCCGTGGTCGGGATCGGGACGGTGCTCGGCTTCCCCCTCCTGACCACTCTCGCCCTGCGGACCTCCACCACCGCGCACGCGGCCGTCGTGGTGGGTCTGCTGCCGCTGACCACCGCCGCCGTATCCGCGCTGCGCACGGGGGTGCGTCCCTCGCGCCGGTTCTGGACGGCCGCGCTGGCGGGCGCGGCGGCCGTGGTGACGTTCACGGTCGTCCAGAGCGGCGGTGCGCTGACCAGGGCGGACGCCTGTCTCTTCGCGGCGCTGCTGGTGTGCGCGGCCGGCTACACCGAGGGCGGCCGGCTGGCCCGGGTCATGCCGGGCTGGCAGGTCATCGGCTGGGCGCTGGTGCTGTGCCTGCCGCTGAGCGCGCTCGGCACCGCGCTGGCGCTGGGGCAGGAGCCCGTACGGCTCACCGCGCACGGGGTGGCGGGGGTGCTGTGGGTCGCGGTGGGCTCGCAGTTCCTCGGGCTGCTCCTCTGGTACCGGGGCATGGCGGCGGTCGGCGTCCCGCGGGCCAGCCAGTTGCAGTTGGCTCAGCCCCTGCTCACACTGGTGTGGTCGGCACTGCTACTGGGCGAGCACGTCCCCGCGGCCGCACCGCTGACCGCGTTCGCCGTGCTCGTCTGCATCGCCGTCACCCAACGGTCGTGACCGTGAGGAGGGCCTGACAATGCACGCGTCCAAGGGCGACCGCCTTGTCCAGCACGGACGAGTGGTGGGCCAACACGATCAGGTCACCGAAGTGGTCGAAGTGATCGGCGAGCAGGGCGAACCGCCCTACCGCGTCCGCTTCGAGGACGGGCACGAGGCCATCATGTCTCCCGGCCCGGACTGCCAGGTCCGCCACCACGAGGACGGGACGAACTAGCCGGGACGAACTAGCCGGGACGAACTAGCCGGGACGAGCCGGCCGGGACCATCGGGCAGGGCCGCGGCCGGGGAACGGCAACGGGGTCAGCGCGGGGGTCTCGCCGGCCGGCGGTAGTGGCCGGCGACGACCCGCGCCATCGCGCCCAGCGGATCGCGGGCCACTTCCTGGGCGGCGAAGAACACATGCCCGCGCACCTGCGGATACCTGTCGGCCAGGCTTAGATGCCGGGACAGCTCGGCGGGGTCCTGCCAGGCCGGGGGCTGCCCGGCCGCGCCCGCCTTGTACAGCGCCTCCCCCACGTACAGCCGGGTCCGGGTGCCCGCCGCTTGCTCCGCCCACCAGTCGAGGAGCGTGGCGTAGTCGGCGGCCGGGAAGCCGATGTTCCAGTAGAGCTGCGGGACGATGTAGTCGATCCAGTGCTCGCGGACCCACTTCCGGGTGTCCGCGTACAGGTCGTCGTACGTCTGCACGCCCGCCCGGGTGTCGGAGCCGGAGGGGTCGGTGGCGGCGTTGCGCCACACGCCGAAGGGGCTGATCCCGAAGCGGGTGCCGGGCCGTACCCGCCGGATGCCCGCCGCGACCTCCCGCACCAGCCGGTCGATGTTGTCGCGGCGCCAGGCGGCCCGGTCGTCGAAGCCCCCGCCGTACGCGTCGTAGGCGGCGTCGTCGTCGAAGGTCTGCCCGGCGACCGGATACGGGTAGAAGTAGTCGTCGAAGTGGACCGCGTCCACGGGGTACTTGGCGACCGCGTCCAGTATGGCCAGCCGGACGAAGTTCCGGACCTCCGGCAGCCCGGGGTCGTAGTACAGCTTGCCGCCGTAGGGCACGGCCCACTCCGGGTGGAGCCGCGCCGGGTGGTCCGGGGTGAGACGGGTGGGGTCGGTGTGGTTGGCGACGCGGTACGGGTTGAACCAGGCGTGCAGCTGAAGCCCGCGCGCGTGGGCCTCGCGCACGGCGGTGCCCAGCGGGTCCCAGCCCGGGTCGCGGCCCTGGGTGCCGGTCAGGTACTCGGACCAGGGCTCGTACGGGGAGGGCCACAGGGCGTCGGCGGTGGGACGCACCTGGAAGATCACGGCGTTGAGCCGGTTCGCCACCGCCCGGTCGAGATGGGCGGTCAGCTCGGCCCGCTGCTCCTCGGGCGGCAGCCCCGGCCGCGAGGGCCAGTCCCGGCCTGCGACGGTGGCGAGCCAGACCCCGCGCAGCTCCCGGCGGTGCTGCCCGGAGGCGAACGCCGGGGTGCTCCCGGCCGTCATCAGGGCGGCCGGCACCCCGAGGGCGACGGTCCTTCGGGAGACGGTCCCTGCCGGAGGACGCGCCCCGGACATCGCACGAGCCGCCATCCGTACCTCCCACACGCTCCGAGTTGGCCCCGTGACGGATCGTCCCGGAGGCACGGCCTGTCCCTACCCCGTCGATCGATCATCGATACTTGGCGGTAACGTGCACGATCGGAGCGGGCACCGAATCCGGACGCCCCGCACGAGCCGGAGAACCAGCGAAGGGGACGATGTGACGGACTTCCGAGCCGGAGACATCTCGCGCGTCGGAGTCGTGGGCTGCGGCCAGATGGGCGCGGGCATCGCCGAGGTGTGCGCACGCGCGGGACTGGACGTGATGGTCGCCGAGACCACCGGCGACGCCCTGGAGTACGGCCGTACCCGGCTGCACAACTCCCTGGCCAAGGCGGCGGAGCGCGGCAAGATCAGCGATGAGGAGCGCGACGCGGCCCTCTCCCGGCTGAGCTTCACCACCGACCTGGGCGAGTTCGCCGACCGCGACCTGGTGATCGAGGCCGTGGTGGAGAACGAGCAGGTGAAGACGGAGATCTTCCAGGTGCTCGACCAGGTGATGACGCGTCCCGACGCGATCCTGGCCTCCAACACCTCCTCCATCCCCCTGGTGAAGCTGGCGGTCGCCACCTCGCGGCCCGACCATGTGATCGGCATCCACTTCTTCAACCCGGCCCCGGTGCAGGACCTGGTCGAGCTGATCCCGGCCCTCACCACCTCCGAGGGCACGCTCAGCCGGGCCCAGCTCTTCGCGGAGAAGGTGCTCGGCAAGCACGCCATCCGTGCCCAGGACCGCTCCGGCTTCGTCGTGAACGCCCTGCTGGTGCCGTACCTGCTCTCCGCGATCCGCATGTTCGAGTCCGGTATCGCCAGCCGCGAGGACATCGACAACGGCATGGAGATGGGCTGCGCCCACCCGATGGGCCCGCTGAAGCTCTCCGACCTCATCGGCCTGGACACGATCGTGTCGATCGCGGGCTCCATGTACACCGAGTACAAGGAGCCCCTGTACGCCGCTCCCCCGCTGCTCCAGCGCATGGTCGAGGCGGGCCGGCTGGGCCGGAAGTCGGGCTCGGGCTTCTACTCGTACTGAGCGGACGGAACACAGGTGGACCCGGCACTCATGTGGGTGCCGGGTCCTCGTGTTTCACACT
This sequence comes from Streptomyces sp. NPDC058459, assembly GCF_042721685.1. Taxonomy (NCBI): domain Bacteria; kingdom Bacillati; phylum Actinomycetota; class Actinomycetes; order Kitasatosporales; family Streptomycetaceae; genus Streptomyces; species Streptomyces sp. NPDC058459. Next base: position 9,999 of record NZ_JBHXLV010000189.1, read on the forward strand.
CCGTGTGCGCCGGGGGCTCGCATATGCCGTTCGCACACGCTCCCCATGGGCCCACCGGGGCGGTTGACTCTGCGTGCGCATGCAAGGGACGCGGAGTCGTCCCGCCCGACCACCGAAGGGAGTGGACCCGTGACCGTCGAACCGGAGCAGGCCGTGGTTCACGGAGAACTGGCCGAGTTACGCCGCCGCCTCGACGTCGCCTACGCGCGCGTCGAAGGCGGGCTGGCCCTGCTCAGTCACCGTACCGAGGAGACCGCCAAGGAGCTGGACGAGCTGAACTCCCGGGTGAACTCGCTCGAACACGCCCGTTGGCCACTGACCTCGGTCGCGGCGCTCACCGCCCTGGGGGCGCTCGCCGCCGCCGTATGGCAGGCGCTGGCTCACTGACCGTCGGCGAGCCGGAGATGGTGCAGCAGGAGTAACGCGGCCGCCATGTTGGCGGCCGGGACCTCCCCACGGGCGATCAGGTCGGGGACGAGTTTGAGCGGGACCCACTCACGGCGGTCCGACTCGAAGTCGTCCACGGGATGACCGGTGTACTGACCCCGGTCGGACCAGTAGACATGGTGCCGGGCGTCGGTCAGGCCGTTGGACGGCTCCACGCTCATCAGGTGGTGCAGGGGTCCCGGCCGCCAGCCGGTCTCCTCCTCCAGTTCCCGCGCGGCCGCGCTCCTGATGTCCTCGCCGTCCTCCACGACCCCCGCGGCCAGTTCCCAGCCCCAGCTGTCGGTGATGAAGCGGTGCCGCCACAGCAGCAGGACCTCGTTGGCCTCGTTGACCACCGTGGCGACGGCGACCGGCCGCAGCCGGATCACGAAGTGGTCGAGATGTGAGCCGTCGGGCAGCTCGACATCCGCCAGATTGACGCTGAACCAGCGATTCGCGTACACAGTCTGTTCGTTCTGTTTCGTCCACTGCACGGTTCTGCCACCTTCCGCCGAGTAAGTGGCAATATCGCAGCAGGGACTGTTCCCGGCCCACAGGGCGCTCGCGGCGGCGCACCGCGCCCCGGCCCGCTACAGCGGTACGCGCAGCGCGCCGTCGATCAGTTCCGCCGCGTCCGCCGTCCCGGCCGAGCCGCAGCGCACCAGGTACTCGCGCACCGCCCGCAGCCGGTCGCGCAGCCGCTGGGACTCCATGCCGCGTGCCTGCTCAGCCATCTGCACAGCCGTCGCCACCGCCTTGTCGGCGTTGCCCTGGCGCAGCTCGATCGTGCTGAGCATCGCCAGCCGGTGCACCCGGCCCCGGTCGTGCGCCGGGTTGTCCACGGCCGCCGCCGCGTGCTCCCGCGCGGCCGACAGGTCCCCGAGGCTCAGCAGCGCCTCGGCCACCTGGACGTTGACCAGCCCCGGCTGCACGTACCCCGTCTCGTCGGGCTCGGCGCCCGGCCTGATCTGGCCGGCCGCCGTCTCCGCCCGCCGGATGCGGGACAGCGCGCCGCCCCCGTCGCCGAGGTGCGCGTACGCCTTGGCCTGCATCGCGTACAGGTCGGAGGCGAGCGCCGGGGTGATGTGACGGCCGGCCGTGCGCAGCGCGGCCTCCGCGAAGGCGACCGCCTGCCGGTACTGCCGCATGAACAGCGACTGGTTGACCAGCAGCGCTATCACGTACGCCCCCAGGCCCCGGTCCCCGCTCGCCTTCGCGAGCCGCAGCGCCTGGTGGAAGTAGCGCTGGGCGAGGCCGTGCGCGTCGGAGTCGTAGGCGCAGATGCCCGCGACGGCGACCAGCCCGCCCGTGGCGCGGTGCAGCCGGCGGCCGGTGTCGTCGGGGTAGCTGCCCCGCAGCAGGGGCGCCGCCTCGGCGTTGAGGAAGCCGACGACGCGGGTGCGGGTCGCCACCCCGCCCGCCTTCCGGTACATCTGTTCGTAGTGCGCGCGGGCCGCCCGCAGGGTGCCGATGTCGGCCTCGGTGACGCGCAGCCGGCCGCCGCGCGAGACGTCGACGTCCTCCGGCGGGTTCTCCCACTCCCACACCGGCATCACCGCGGGCGTACCGGTGACCGCGGGGGCGCCCAGCACATGCGGGCGCTGCTGTTCGTCGGAGCGCCACAGCGCGGTGGCCCGCTCCACGAACCCGGAGAGCGAGCCGGCGTGGGCGGTGGCGGCTTCGCCCGGCACGCCGAGGCCGATGTCGTCCAGCGTGACCGGGCGCCGTAACCGGCCCGCGAGCACCTCGCAGATCAGATCCGGTACCTGGCCGCGCGGCCGCTGGCCCTTCAGCCATCGCGCGACGGCGGTGTGTTCGTATCTGAGCGCGAGACCCCGGCGGCGGCCGGCCTGGTTGACGTGGGCGGCGAGCCCGGCGTGCGAGATCCCCGCCTCGTCCAGGATCGCGTCGAGCAGAGTGTTGGGCTGCATCAGTGGCCCCCCGAGTGGCGTGGTGCCGTAAGCGTAGTGCGAACGGGTTCACACGGGGTGTGAACGAAGTACGCGCATCCGCGTCCCGCGCGCACTGTCCGGCGCGCGGGCGGGACCGCTTCACTGGGTGCCCCGCCTCGCGAGAGGCGGGCCGGGCCGCCGCTCCCCCTCATCCGGCGGCGGTCCGGCCGAGCGCCCCCGGGTGCCGGGCGGAGCCCCGCACTCTCGCTGCCGCGCGGGACCGGTACCGCGTCGCCGGTACGGCCCTCGGGCCCCGGCCCGCGTTCGCGCGGCGGCGGCCGGGCACCCGGCCCGGTGGGCGCCGGGAACGGCGGCGGCCGGCCACGGATCGAGTCCGTGA
>NZ_JBHXLV010000190.1:0-12712 GCF_042721685.1 Streptomyces sp. NPDC058459
GTCCCGGCAGAGTGGCCCCCCATGACCAGCAGCGAACTGTGGAACCGTGACAGCGCCGAGCGCTACGACGCCGAGGAGACCGAGATGTCCTCGGCGGCGGTGCTCGGCCCCACCCTCGACTTCCTCGCCGAACTGGCCGGTACTGGAAGGGCGCTGGAGTTCGCGGTCGGCACCGGCCGAGTGGCCGTTCCGCTGCGGGAGCGGGGGGTGCCGGTGGCGGGCATCGAGTTCTCCGCGCACATGGCGGCGGTGCTGCGCCGGAAGGTGGACGAGGAGACGCTCCCGGTCGTCCTGGGAGACATGGCCACGACGCTGGTACCGGGCGAGTTCAGCCTGGTCTACCTCGTCTACAACACCATCTCCAACCTGCTCACGCAGGAGGAGCAGGTGGAGTGCTTCCGTAACGCGGCCCGGCATCTGGTACCCGGGGGGCGCTTCGTCATCGAGCTGGGTGTGCCCCCGCTGCGGCTGCTGCCGCCCACGCAGTTGGCGGTGCCGTTCGACATGTCGGCGGGACACATCGGCCTCGACACCTTCGACCTGGCGGACCAGATCCTGGTATCGCACCACCTCACGCGGGACGGCGAGGACGGCCGGTACCGCCGCTCGGCCTCCCGGCACCGCTATGCCTGGCCCGCGGAGCTGGACCTGATGGCGCGCATCGCGGGCCTGCGCCTGGAACGCCGCGTGGCGGACTGGACCGGGACCCCCTTCACGGACGCGTCGACCAACCACATCTCGGTCTGGCGCAAGCCGCTCTGACCCTCGGGACCTGTTCCAACCTGGTCCACTCCTGACAGACGCGGGGGGCATGACCCGACTGTCCCGCGCGGCACGCGGTGTCACCACCGCCGAAGCCGCACTGCTGACCGTGACCGCCGCCGATCCGCGTCCTCACCCGCCCAGCCCCCGTACCAGGCGCAGCGCCAACTGCTGCGCCGGGGCTACGGCTTGAACGTGTATGACTGTTACCGGCCGCAGCGCGCATTGGCCACCCCCGGAGGGCGGCCCATTTCGCGGCGGCGGACAATGGGGGCGGCGGACGATGGGGGCAGTGGCCCTGTCCGCCGGACAGCACTCAGGAAGGGGAAGCGTGACCGAGACCAGCAGCACCCGATCCGCCGCCGGTGACGCGGACGAGGCACCGCCGAGCCGACTACAGCGCCTGATGCGCTATCTCCCCCTGATCGCTCCCGTCCTGCTGTGGGCCGTGCCGTGCTGGGTCCTCCTGTTCACCGGCCAGCACTGGCCGCTCCCCGTGACCCTCACCGGTACCGCGCTGTTCGTGGTCGGCCTGTTCGGCATGCCGGCCGCGATGGCGCGCGGGCACGGCCGGCGCCAGCAGGACCGGGCGGCGATCGTCGGTGACACCCTGCTGGGCGGCGCCTGGGTCCTGTTCACCTGGTCCGTGCTGCTCGGCGTCCTGCTGCGGCCGGCCCTGACCGTGGCCGGCGTCGGTGACGGCCAGAGCCGGGCGCGCCTCGTCACCTGGGCGATCCTCGGGGTGACCGCCGTGCTGCTCGCCTGGGGGTACGCCGAGGCCCGACGCGTACCGCGCGTACGCCGGCTGGACGTGGAACTCCCCCGCCTCGGGGCCGGGTTGGACGGCACCCGGGTCGCCCTGATCACCGACACCCACTACGGCCCGCTCGACCGGGCCCGCTGGTCGGAACGGGTATGCGAGACGGTGAACACCCTGGAGGCCGACCTGGTCTGCCACACCGGCGACATCGCCGACGGCACGGCCGAACGCCGTCGCGCCCAGGCAGCCCCGCTGGGCACCGTGCGGGCGACCCGGGCCCGCGTCTACGTCACCGGCAACCACGAGTACTACAGCGAGGCCCAGGGCTGGGTCGACCTGATGGACGAGCTGGGCTGGGAGCCGCTGCGCAACCGCCATCTGCTGCTGGAGCGCGGGGGTGACACCCTGGTGGTGGCCGGGGTCGACGACGTCACCGCCGAGTCCTCCGGCCTGCCGGGCCACCGCGCGAACCTCGCCGACGCCCTGAACGGCGCCGACCCCGACCTCCCTGTCCTCCTCCTCGCCCACCAGCCCAAGTTCATCGACCGCGCGGCGGCCCGGGGCATCGATCTCCAGCTCTCCGGTCACACCCACGGCGGCCAGATCTGGCCCTTCCACCACCTGGTCCGCCTCGACCAGCCGGCCCTCGCCGGCCTCACCCACCACGGCACCCGCACCCTCCTCTACACGAGCCGTGGCACCGGCTTCTGGGGCCCGCCCTTCCGTGTCTTCGCCCCCAGCGAGATCACGCTGCTCGTCCTGCGCGCTCCGCGAGAGCCCGTCCCGTCGTAGAGATCCGCGGGTGCCCCTCTTGGAATGGCCCGCCGTGACCTGCGGCGCGATACTTGCCGGAGGATCTGTTTCCAGGAACGGCCGGGCGCGACGAGGTGGACGCGGTGGCGAGACTGGTGGCTGTCAACGTCGGGATGCCACGGGACGTACCGTGGCGCGGCAGGACCGTGCACACCGGCGTCTTCAAGCAGCCCGTCTCCGGGCCACGGATGGTGCGGCAGCTGAACATCGACGGGGACGGACAGGGCGATCTGGAGGGCCACGGCGGAGCAGAGCGGGCCGTGCTCGTCTATCAGACGGACTCCTACCGGTTCTGGTCCCAGCGGCTGGGACGGGACGACCTGGAACCGGGGAACTTCGGCGAGAACTTCACCGTGGACGGACTGGCGGACGACGAGGTCTGCGTCGGAGACCGGTACCGCGTCGGAGAGGCGCTGTTCGAAGTCACGCAACCCCGGGTGACGTGCTACCGGGTCGGGCTGCGCCTCGGGGAGCCGCGGATGGCCGCGCTGCTGGTGGCGGAGCACCGGCCGGGTTTCTATCTGCGCGTCGTCCAGGAGGGCCGCGTGCAGGCGGGCGAAGAGATCGTCAAGGTGTCCACGGGTCCCGAGGCCATGACGGTCGAGGAGATCGACGCGGTCCTCTACCTGCCGGGCCACACCATGGAGCAGGTGGAAAGGGCGTTGCGCATCCCCGCGCTGAGCCCCGGCTGGCACAGCTCGATGGAGGCGCTGCGGGAGCAGGCCGCGAACGGCGCGGTCGCGGGCACGGGCAGCGCGGGGCTGACGACGGCGGCCACCGGGCCACCGCCCGCCTGGGGCGGTTTCCGCGCCCTCGGCGTCGCCTCGGTCGAAGCGGAAAGCCGCGAGGTCGTCTCCCTGTCTCTTGCCTCCCCCGACGGCGCGGCCCTGCCCCGTCCGCTGCCGGGTCAGTATCTGACGGTGAGAGTGCGCGTCGACGGTGAGGACGCGCCGTTGATCCGTAACTACTCACTGTCCGGCGACCCCGGGGCGGATCGTTACCGCATCAGCGTCAAGCACGAGCCGCACGGGCAGGTGAGCCATCACCTGCACACGCGTGTGCGCGCCGGTGACGAACTGGACGTCGCGGCTCCGCGCGGCACCTTCACCCTGCCCGACGCGGACACCCCGGTCGTCCTCATGTCGGCGGGCGTCGGTGTCACGCCGGTGCTCGCCATGCTGCACGCCGTAGCGGCCCGTGGAGGAGAGCGCCGCGTCCAGTGGCTGCACGTGGCGCGCAGCCGCGCCGAGCACGCCTTCGCGGCGGAGGTGGCGGAGCTGATCGAGCGGCTGCCGAACGCCGAGTCCACGGTCTACTACAGCCGGCCCGGACAGGACGACGTGCCGGGAGTGGACTACACGGTCGCCGGCCGGCCGACCGCGCGGCACCTCCCAGGACTGGACGCGCCCGCGCAGGCGGACGCCTACCTCTGCGGGCCGGTCGCCTTCATGGAGGAGATGACGAAGGCCCTGGTCGAGGCCGGCCTCGCGCGGTCCCGTGTGCACATCGAGAACTTCGGCAGCGGCCCGTCCCTCACCCCCGGGATCAAGGGCGGCCCCCGAACCGCCGCGCCGCACCAGCCTCCGGGGCGCCCCGGCACGGGGCCCATGGTCTCGTTCGCCCGCGCGGGGCTCGCCCTGCCGTGGAACGACGAGCGGGAGTCGCTTCTCGAACTGGCCGAGGCGTGCGACGTCCCCGTGAGATGGTCCTGCCGGACCGGGGTGTGCCATACCTGCGAGCTGGCTCTGCTGTCCGGCACGGTGGACTACGCCCCCTCCCCCGTGGAACCCCCGGCGGACGGCAACATCCTCATCTGCTGCTCGAAGCCGACGGAGGACGTGGTGCTGGACGCGTAGTGGTCGGCACCCTGGGTGTCGCCGCTTCTTCGCGCGGGTCCGGGCCGACATCGCCGGGCTGGCCGACGGCTTGTTCGCCGCCGGGCCCGTCGCCGATCTGGTCGCGGGCCTGGCCCGGCCGCTGCCGATGCGTACCCTCTGCCGCCTTCTCGGGCTGCCCCTCGATCACCACGCACGGCTCGAGGACTGGGACGGGGCCTTCGCCACGGCCGTCGTACCGGGACTGCCTCCGGCTGTCCCGGTCGGTGTCGCCGAGCGGCTGGCCGCGTTCGAGGACTACGTCCGCACCGTTGTGCCCGGCGGTCTGCCCCTTGCTCCCGGACTGATCAGCGAACTGCTGAGCGGGTCGGTGGTCCGGCAGGCCGGTGACTGTGATCGTGCAGGGACCACGCCCCTGCCACGGCGACCGATCCCCGGAAAGGTCCAGCCCCGTGTGACACCTGCCGCTGACCGGGGTGGCGAACATCGCGGCGGCTCAGCCCGGCGACGTCCGCCACTCCTGCTCCCCGGCCCAGTCGGCGAACGACTCCCACGGGACGCCGGGAAACGCGTCGTGCAGCCCCGGGATGTCGACGGAGTAGCCCACGTCCGTCAGGAAGGTGAACATGGCTCCCATGTCGGGGCTCGCGCGTCGCACCTCCTCCAGCGGGACCTGGCGGAGGATGACATCGCTCCCGCTCTGCCGACCGATCGTCCGGGCCATCTCCGCGGGTGTCGGATCATCGCCGGCGACCTCGACACGCGCCCCGCGCCAGCCCTCCGGCGCGTTCAGAACCGCCGCGACGAGCTGCCCCAGGTTCCGCAGGGAGACCTGCTGGAGCCGAGTGTCCGGCGGCAGTGCGATCGACATGACTCCGGCGGCGATCTCCTCACGGCTGCCGAGCGCGTTCTCGAAGAAGTACGTCGGCGCGATCACGGTGAAGGGCACCCCGGAGGCGGCAAGCAACTGCTCCGTGCGGGCCTTGGTCTCGAAGTGCGGCACGCCGGTGTGCTGACCGGCGGACGCCACGGAGGCCATGACCAGGTGCGGGAGGGCGGTCCGCGCGGCGGCCTCCACGATGGCCGCACCCTGCTGCTTCTCGGCTTCCAGGCCCGGTCCGAACGGTGTGGTCACGGCGAAGGCGGCGTCCGCGCCCGAGAAGGCACCGACAAGGGAGTCCGGGTCCCCCAGGACGCCCCGCACGAGTTCCACCCCGGACTCGGCGAGTGACCTGGCTCGGGCGGCGTGGGGATCGCGCACCACGGCGCGCACGGGGCGGTCAGCCCGCCGCAGTGCGGCCAGGACGGCGCCACCCTGCCCTCCGGTGGCACCCAGTACGACGATCGTCATGGGTCAGCCCTCTCTTCGATGGGCACGCACCCCATTCTGGTGGCGCGACCGCCGCCCCGCCCGTCGAGACCCATGCCGTCGACGGGCGGAGGGAACCCGGTGTGCGGCTCGATCAGGACCGTACGGACGCTTTCTTGAGGAAGGACTTCCAGCCGCCCGCCGGGTGCTCTCCGACGTCCAGCGTGCGGAGTGCGTGCAGCACCTGCGGGCGCTGCACGTCGAGCCAGTCGGTGAACTGCCGGAACGAGACCAGCCGCACGTCCGCACCCTTCTCCCGCTGCTCCACCATGTGCGTGAGGGCCTTCTCGACGGCGTCCATGTAGATGCCGCCGTTCCACTCCTCGAAGTGGTTGCCGACGAAGAACGGCGCCCTGTTCGAGTGGAACGCCCGCTCGAAGCCTGCTATGTACGCCTGCGTGGCCTGCTCGCGCCAGCGCGGGTAGTTGGACGGCGGCGCCTTGGTCGACTTGACCGACTGGTTGGCGAGCATGTTGTAGTCCATGGACAGGACCTCGAAGGAGTGCCCGGGGAACGGGATCTTCTGGAGCGGCAGGTTCCACAGACCACCCCTCCTGCCGGGCCAGACCTGACGGCCGCCGGGCGAAGAGGCGTCGTAGCGCCAGCCCAGCTCGCGGGCGGCGGGCAGCAGGGCGTCCTGGCCGAGCAGGCAGGGCGTGCGGGCGCCGGTGAGCTCCTTCTCGTAGTCGAAGGGCAGGGGCGGCAGGTCGGCCCAGCCGGTGTTGGTGCGCCACTCCTTGACGAACCTCTTGGCCTGGTCGATCTCACTGCGCCACTGCCGGGCGTTCCAGTTGCCGACGCTGCCGTGACCGGTGCAGAAGTGCCCGTTGAAGTGGGTGCCGATCTCGTGGCCGTCCAGCCACGCCCGGCGGACGTTGGCCAGTGTGGCCTTGACGTGGGCGTCGGAGAGGTAGCCGATCTCGGAAGCGCCGCGCGGGTTGCCGGGGGGCTCGTACAGGCGCCGCTTCGACTCGGGGAGCAGATAGAGCCCGGAGAGGAAGAAGGTCATGCCGACGCTGTGCCTCTTCGCCAGGTCGAGGAAGCGCGGGAAGAGGCCGTTGCCGACCTCGCCGGCGCCGTCCCAGGAGAAGACGACGAACTGCGGCGGGGTCTGGCCCGGCTCCAGGGGCACGGGCCTGGCCGGCTGGTGGGGCTGCTTGCCGGTGTAGGCCGTGGAGCCGTCGCCGATCAGGCGGGCGGACGCCTTCGCTCCGCCCGCCGGCGCCTGCCGGGGGCCGGGGACGGAGGCGGGCGTGGAGCGGGAGGACGCCTGGGCGGCGGAGCTGGTCACTGCGGCGACGGCAGCCGCGCCTGCGCCGGCTTTGAGCATCTGTCTGCGAGAGAAAACGCGCATAGCAACCTCGTTGATCATGCCTTCGGCGGTGGCCCCCTCAGCCCGGAGGATACATAGGTTGAATGGGTGACTTCATGCCTCATCGAGGTAATTGGCGTCACTATGTCCACTGATCGCTCCCCCGCCGGGCGCGGCAGTGCGGGGCCAGCAGGCGGGCGTCGCTGCTCACGGACATCGCGGAGGAGGTCCGCGATCGACATGGCGGCGCGTTCGTCCCGTGCGTCACATCCGTGTCGGGCGATGCCCGGCGGACGATGCGGGCCGGGAACCTGACGCGGAACGCCACTCACCGGGCGGCGCGGGCCTCACCCCGTGCCCTACGGCTCGCCCCGTACTCCCCCGGGGCCTTCGCCATCGGAGGACGAGCCGGCGGGGCGATCAGTGCGGCCGGGGGGCCGAGGCAGGACATCGAGCGCCGTCCGGGCGATGTCCGTCAGCGTGTCCCCGTTCGCCCCGGCCTTACCCAGAGCTTCGACGCCGCGCAGGACGGCGAGCACCAGCGCGGCCAGCCTCCCGGGGCTGACGTCGTCGGCGAGATCACCGTTGCGCTGACACGCGGCGATGTCGTCCTCCAGCAACGCGCCCAGCGCGGTGATGGTCGTACGGGCTCGCTCGGCCACCGTCTCGTCGTGTTCGGTCAGCTCGGCCGCGCCCTTGGCCAGCAGACAGCCCCGGTGCGCCAGGTCGGAGGCGGTCGCCGCGGCCACCGCGTGGACGTAGGCGGACAGCCGGGCGAAGGCGTGTGCGTCGTCACCGTCCAGATCACGGCTCATGGCGTCGACGACGGACGTGCAGTAGTCGTCGAAGACACGGTGGAACAACTCCTGCTTGCCGCCGAACGCGCCGTACAGACTCCCCTTGCCGAGCCCCGTGGCCTCGGCGATGTCGTCCATGCGCGTCGCGGCGTAGCCCCCGGACCAGAACCGCTGCCGCGCGGCCTCCAGTACCTGTTCTTCGTCGAATTTGCGAGGTCGGGCCATGAGTGGATTCTACGCTTTTTTGACTGCCTGGTCCACAACGGCGGACGATTTGCTTGACTGGTTCGTCCATAACCGGTTAGCGTTATGGACGAACCAGTCCAGAACAGGCGTCGTCGCAGGTCACACCGATCACATCGACAGCCGGAAGAGTATGGGAGCAGTCATGTCCGGAGTCCTCAGCGGTAAGGTCGCGCTGGTCAGCGGCGGTACCCGCAGCATCGGTGAAGCGATCGTCAGGCGGCTGGCCGCCGACGGCGCGGACGTGGCGTTCAGCTACGCCCGGTCCGCGGACAAGGCCGAGTCCCTGGTCGGGGAACTGGAGAAGACCGGCGTCCGCGCCGCGGCCTTCCAGGCCGATCAAGGCGACCAGGCCGAGGTCAGGGAGCTGGTCCGGTCCGTGGTCGACCGCTTCGGCCGCCTGGACATCCTCGTCCTGAACGCCGCGGTCACCGTGGTGGGCACCGTCGGCGACCCCGACGCGGACGTCGCGGCCTTCGACCGTCAGCTCGATGTGAACTTCCGCGGTGTCGTGGCCGCGATCCGCGAGGCTGCCCAGGTCATGGGCGAGGGCGGCCGCATCGTCTCCATCGGCTCGGGCGTCGGCACCCGCACCGGGTTCGCCGGCATGAGCGACTACACGGCGACCAAGGCCGCCATCGCGGGGTACTCGCGCGGCGCCGCCCGTGACCTCGCCGCACGTGGCATCACCGTCAACGTGCTGCAGTCCGGGTTCGTCGCCACCGATGGCAACCCCGAGGACGGCCCGATGGCACCGGCCTTCACGGCCACCACCGCACTGGGCCGGTTCGGGCGGCCGGAGGAGATCGCCGCAGGCGTCGCCTTCCTGGTGCGACCTGACGCGAGCTACGTCACGGGCACCGTCCTGAACGTCGATGGCGGTTACGGCGCCTGACACCGGTCCGGAGAAGGCGACTTCGACCTCCTCGTCGTGGGCGGTGACCAGGCAGGCGAGACCCTCGCGATGGATCACGCGCGCAGCGGGCGCCCGCCCGGCGTGGTGGAACGGACGATGATCGGCGGCACCTGCGTCGATGTCGCCCGCATCCCGGCCGAGGCCCTGGTGACGAGCGCGCGGGCCGTGCGGACGCCGGAGCGGGGCGGAGTCCGGGCCCGGTTCGTCGCAGGGCGCACGGTCGAGGTCGCTCCGGCCGACCGGGGCACCCGGGTGCCGCGTGGCGCGGGTGTCAAGGGGCGGGCTGGACGACGCGCAGCAGGTGAGGCGGCCGCGTGGCCGGTTCGGGCAGCCGCAGCGGTGTCCGTCCCGGGGTGATGCTGCCCAGAAGGGTGGCCCGGCGTGCACCGGTGCCCGAGGGCAGCGTCCCGGGCAGCCCATGGGCCGTGAGGAAGCCGAGGACGGCGAAGGCGAGGGCCTCCTTGGCATCCGAGGGCAGGCCCAGTTCGTCACTGAGCCGTACCGGAACGCCCGGCAGTTCCTCGGCGATCATGCGCATGAGCACCGGGTTGCGGGTGCCGCCGCCGGAGGCGACGAGTTCGGTGACCCCGTGGGCGCGGCACGCGTCGGCCACGGTGACGGCGGTGAGCCGGGCCAGGGTGGTCACGATGTCGTCCGGGCGAGCCGCCGGCAGCGCCGCGAGTGCCCGCCGCAGATAGGGCAGGTGGAAGTGTTCCTTGCCGGTGCTCTTGGGGGCCGGCCTGCGGTAGTAGGGGTCTTCCCGCAGGGCGCGCAGCAGTTCGGGCACCGTACGGCCGGCGGCAGCGCGGCGTCCGTCCCGGTCGTAGGCGGCGGCGCCCCTGGTGAAGTACCGCACCGCCGCGTCCATCAGGGCGTTGGCGGGTCCGGTGTGGAACGCGAGCGGATCGGCGCCGGGTGCGAGAACCGTGATGTTGGCGATCCCGCCGAGGTTGAGCGCGGCCGGCGTGCCGGGCAGGGCACGCAGCAGGAGCGTGTCGGTCATGGCGACCAGCGGGGCTCCCTGCCCACCCGCCGCCACGTCCCTGCCGCGCAGGTCGGAGACGACCGGGAGGCCGGTGGCTTCGGCGATCCAGGCGGGCTGGCCAAGTTGGAGGGTGCCGCGCACGATGCCGTCCTCCACCCAGTGATGCATGGTCTGGCCGTGCGACACCACCAGATCGGCCGTGCCGTCGCACAGCTCTCGCAGCGCGCGTCCGGCGGCGCGGGCGAAGGTCTGACCGATGCCGGTGTCCAGGGAGCAGACGGCCTGCGTGGTCGTCGCGGCCGGTGGCATGGTGGCGTCGATCAGGTTCTTCAGCTCGTCCGGATACGGGAGGGAGAGGTGTCCGAGAGGCCGCAGGAGAAGCGCGTCGCCCCTCAGGGCGAGATCCGCGGCGGCTGCTTCGACGGCATCGTACGAAGTGCCCGACATGAGGCCGATGACGCGCAGAGCGCCTTCCGGTGTGCGGTCGGCCGTGCCGGGGGCGGTCGGCGGCGGGTGCGGCATGGCTCCTCCGAGGGTGCGGGACGTGCGGGGCCGTGCGGCGACCCCGCTCCGGGGTGCTTCGCGGGTCACTCCGGGCCGGCGGCCGCGGTGACGCGGTCGGCGCCGGAACCTGCCCGGCCGTCATCCCCGTCCGCCGAGGTCGCGGCGGGCTCGGGCGGGCGGTGCGACAGGCTCGTCAGCCCGCCGACGACCAGGGTGACCAGGACGCCGACGGGCACGAGCCACTGGGCGGCGATGGCGGTGGGCACGGTGGTGCCAGCCACGGTCACGTCGATCTTGACGCTGCGCACGACGTAGGTCATCACGGCGATCGTCACCAGGAAGGCGATGACGGAGTCGGTCTCGTCGGCCCGCCGGACGAGACGGCCGAGCAGGAACGCGCCGAGCAGCGCACCGTAGGTGTAGCCCGCGATCGTCAGACCCGTGAGGTAGACGTTGCCCGTACTGGTGCTGAAGGCGCAGGCGAAGACGGCCATGAGCACCGCCCACACCAGCGTCATCAGCCGGACGAGCCTGAGGAGGAACTCCTCGGAGGGTGTGGCGCGGAAGAAGCTGTGGATGATGTCGGCGACCGTCGAGTTCGACATGGAGTTCAGTGCCGAGGACAGCGAGCCCATGGCGGCACCGAGGATGCCCGCCACGAGCAGTCCGGAGATCACCACCGGAAGCCCGTGCAGGATGAAGTGCGGGTAGAGGTTGTCGGAGCTGGCCAGGCCCAGTGCCTCGAAGTCCTTCCCCTGGTTGTACGACCACAGCAGCGCGCCGACGAGCGAGAAGGCGGCGAACTGGACGGTCACGAAGACACCGGAGGCGATCATGGCCTTCTGGCCGTCACGCAGGGAGCGGGTGGTGAGGATGCGCTGCACGATCAGCTGGTCGGAGCCGTGGCTGGCCATGGCGAAGATGGCGCCGCCGATGATCGCGGTGGGCAGGGCGAACGGGCTGGTGAGGATGTGCGCCGGGTCGAAGTCGGTGTCGAAGAGCGTGAAGTGTCCCGAGTCGATGGCGCGCGAGTAGCCGTCGGCGCCGACGTGGCCGGACAGCACGGCGATGGCGAGGATCGCACCGCCGAGGTACAGGCCCATCTGGATGGCGTCGGTCCAGATGACGGCCTTGATGCCACCGAGGTACGTGTAGACGACGGTGATCAGGGTGAGCACGATGATGACGGCCCGGTAGCTAGCGTGCACCCCGAACTCGTCGAGCAGCAGCTTGATGGGGATCGAGGAGGCGAACAGCCGGACGCCTTCGGCCAGGAGCCGGGTGAGGACGAACGTCACCGAGGCCAGCCCCCGCAGCCCGAGGCCGAACCTGCTGCCCAGGTACTGGTAGGCGCTGACGAAGCCGCCGCGCTTGTACAGCGGGATCAGAGCGGTGGCCACGACGATGCGGCCCATGACGTAACCGAGGGCCAGTTCGACGTTCCCGAAGCCCTGTCCGCCGTACGCGCCGCCGGGCACGCTGATGACGGTGAGCACGCTGGTCTCGGTCGCCACCACGGAGAAGGAGACGGTCCACCACGGCATGTGGCCCTCGCCGACGAAGTAGTCCTTCGCCGTCTTCTGCCGCCCGGCCAGGCGCAGTCCGATCACGGCGATCGCCACCAGATAGACGACGATCACCACGAGGTCGAGTTGGCGCACGCTCTCTCCTAAGCAAGGGCCGGGGGGATCGCCGGCGAGGTGGGAGCGGTGAGGGGGGAAGCCGGCCGGCGTACCCGTACGACGTGAGGTTCGAGCGGTGTACGCGCGTCCAGGGACAGCAGGCGCGCGCCGTCCAGCGGGTCGCCCAGCGGGGCGCGCAGGTGGAGGGGGCGCGGGGAGCCGTCGAGCGCCGACCGCAAGGGCGTGAGGAGCGGTTCACCCAGTCCGGTGAGGCCGCCGGTGATGGTGGCGGACAGGGTGTCCCCGCCGATCCGGCGGGCGGCGGCGAGCATGGTATCCGCGAGGGCCGTGGCCGCGTCCCGGACGATCCGCGAGGCCGCGCCGTCCCCCGCTGCCGCCAGGCGTGCGACGTCGGGGGCGAAGGACGCGGCGTCGCGAGCCGGGTTGCCGTCGCGGCCGATCGCCAGAGGCATCCGGTCCGGATCGCCGAAGCGCTCGACGGCGGCGGACAGCAGCGCGGTGTCCGGGCCGCGCCCGTCATGGGCCCGCAGTGCGGCCCGCAGTCCGGCGGCACCGATCCAGGCGCCGCCGCCCTCGTCGCCGAGCCAGGGGCCCCACCCGTCGACACGGGCGTACGAGCCGTCGTCCCCGATGCCGACGGCGACGGAGCCCGTGCCCGCCGCGAGGACCACACCGGCGGCTCCGCCGAGGGCGCCGGCGTGGGCGGTGACGGCGTCGCTGGTGACGGCCAGCTCGTCCGTCGGCAGGTCCTCCAGGAGGAGAAGCGCCAGGGC
>NZ_JBHXLV010000191.1:0-12412 GCF_042721685.1 Streptomyces sp. NPDC058459
CCGAGACCCTGGCCAGCGTGGAACTCCCGCCGGACATGTTCCTCAACCGTGCCGTTTGGCCCGACGACTGTATCTAGCAGCACCCCATGCGTGGCCCCCGCCCGTCATGGCGGGGGCCTCCGCTCATTAGCGACCAGCGTTCTGCTTACCGATCCCGGTACAGCCCACCCACAGTTGTTGCTGCTGCTCGGGGGTGAGGTCGCCGAACACGTCGACGGGCACGACCTGTTTGACCGTCTGGCCTGGCTTGAGATCCGGGGTGGTGCCTTCCGCGCCTCCGCCAGCCTGCTTGCCCTTGGCGCTCCCGATCGCCGCCGTGATCTTGTAGTCGTAGGCCAGTGGCACGCGGCACGGGTTGGTGAACGAGAAAGTCACGTTGACCGTGGTCGGCCCTGCGTACACCGCCCCGATCAACTGGGCTTCCTCCCTCGATCCGTCAGCCGGGATCGCGCACGGGTCAGCCGCGGTTTTGATGACCTTGACGTCGGAGAGGGCCGGCATCCCGTCGTCAGGCTTGTACGGCAGGCTCGCGGCACGGATGGCCGTGACGAGCTGTCCGCTAGGTGTGGGCACCGGCCCCTTGCGGCCCTGCGCGCCGCTGCTGCCCGTCGCGGCCTGCGACGAGCCGCTCGGCTTGGCTGCGTCTACCGGCGTATCGCTGCGGTCGCCTGGCGCGCAGGCGGTGGCGAGTAAGGCGGCGGCAACGGGTACGAGGATGCGACGCATGGGCCCCCCCTTTGGTGGTGCGGGTACTGGTGCGGACACAGTGGCAGCCGGGCATGGGGGGCGTGCGGCTGTTCCTAGACCGTTACGGCCAAGGCGGGGCGGACACGGCTGTGCCCGGCCGCCTCATGGACGGCCGGGCACAATTCATCAGTTGGTGATTTACGGCTTCTACAAGCGATCTGCGTACCGGTGCGGCGGCTTCACCGGCACCGGGTACTGCGGCCACACAGGCTGACCCATGGCCCTTACCGCGCCCGTCTGCGCCCGCACGTTCACCGCGTGCTCCGCCTTCTGCCGCTCCCTCTCCCGACGCGCGTACAGCTCAGCCGTACTCACCGGCTGCCCCTCCTCGTCGTCGTCCTCGACGACCTCCTCCTCGTACTCCTCGACGTCGTACTCCTCGGCCTCGTCCGGTTCCGAGTCGTCGGAGATCACACCGCGCGCCCGCAGCTCGTCCATCCGAGCGCGCTCCCGCAGCGCCTCATCCGCCCGCGCGCCGGCCGCGGCCCGCTCCGCGTAGACCTCGTGGGTCGGCCGGTTGTCCCGCTCGTCTGCGGCCTTCGCGCGAGCCGCCTCCCGTGCCTTGATCCGCTCGGCGTGCATCGCCGCCGAGCCGGTGATCCTCGGTCCGTACATGAACTTCTCCTCTGTGGTTGCCCAGCCGCTCGTCTGCGGCCGGGAGGTCTAGGGGGTCCGCACCATTGCGGACCCTTGGCGGTCAGGCCCCGGACGCGGCCAGGACCCCGTTGTCGATGGCCTCGGCGAAGCGGGCGAGCTTGGCCGCATGCCTGCGGGCCACACCCGCACGGCGGGCGGCGGCCAGCTCCTCGCGCTGCTGCCGCTCCCGCTCCGCCTTCGCCTTGGCGGCAGCTATCCGGGCGGCCACCTGCTGCTCGACGTGGGACGTCACTGCTGCGCCTCCCGAGCAGCGGCCCGCATCCCCCTGGCCACCGCCCGCCCAGCCAGCCGGCGGACCTGTGCCGGCGAGGAGCCGGCCGGGATCAGCGCCCGCACGCGGATGGTGCCGCCGCGGTCGACGTGCATTCCGGGAGGGCGCAGCCGCTGCTCCGCCTCGTCCAGCCGGGCAACCAGCGCTTCCCAGTTGCGCGGGTCCCGCTCGTACACCTGCCGGACCGCGGCGAGTTCAGCAGCGAACGCGGGCTCCTTCTTCCAGACGGACACGGTGGACGGGGCGACCTCGGCCATGCCGGCGGCGTACCGGATCGGCTTGCCGTAGGCCAGCGCCAGCAGCGCGGCGACCTTGCGGGTGGTGGGTGTCGTACTCATCGGAGGGTTCCTTTCAGTGGGGTCGTGCGGCCGTCGTAGGTCGGCAGGTATGGGCGGCCGTTGGGGCAGGCTCGGGTGCCGCGCTGCGGTGGGATGGGGCCGGGCTTGCAGCCGGCGCGGGTCGGGGTGTTGAGGTCGATGGCGAACCAGAACCGGCGCCAGGCGGTGGTGGGGCTCATGTCGAGGGTGGCGGCTGCCTGTCGGAAGCTCTGGCCGTGGGTGAGGACCAGGTCGAGGACTGCTGCGCCTTGCGTGGCTTTGGTGGCGAGGTCGAGCCGGAGCCGGGGGTAGGGGCCGCCTTTTTTGGTCATGGCGTTTCACTTTCAGCAGGTTGATGGGGGGTGGGATGGGATGCTGTGGGGGTGGCCGCCCCGGTTCCTGCGGGGCGGCCGTTTGCGTGTGGGTCAGGTGGTCGTCTTTCCCCACAGTGGGCAGGTGCCCCAGTGGAGTTGGACGCCGTTGAGCTTGCGGTGGTAGGTGGGCCGGTTGCAGGAGGGGCATCGGCTTCCGTCCCAGGTGGGGATGGGGTGTGCTGGTGTCTTGGGAGCGTTGGCGGCCTCGGTCATGGACTTCTACTCCTCGTTGGTGTGCCACTGCATGTGGACGCCGGGGAGGTCGAAGGCGCGGATGCCGTCCGGCCGGGTCTGTTCGGTGAGCAGGTAGTAGAGGTCGTGGCTGGCCTCGCTGCGGTGCTGGTCGCAGGTCACGATGCAGACGGGGAGTCCGTTCTGCTTGACCAGGCAGAGGCCGAGCGTGTTGTCGTCCTCGGTGGTGCCCTCAACGGCGAGGGTGGCGAGGGTGGCGGTCTGGGGGCAGCCGTCCGGTTCCTGGCAGCGGAGGCCCTTGGCCAGCTTGGGGATGCGTTCGACGCGGGTCTGAAGGATGGCGTAGCGGTGATCGCGGATGTCGTCGGCGAGGTCGTCGGGCACGCCATGGGTGAGGGTGCGGTCGGTCATGGGATTCCTTTCGGTGGGGCTGTACTTGGCGTTCTTGTCGTGGTCGTCGCGCGCGTAGCCCTGCGGCTGAGAATCCTCTGAAAGTGATAATCCATCCCCTGACCTGCACTAATAGCGAGAATCGGGGTGAGAATCTGTGAGAATCCACGGGGTAGTGAGAATCGATGTGACGTCCAATGGTTCTCACCGTTTCTCACCCCCGTTCTCGCCGAAACCGCAGATCAGGGCCTGGTTTCTCACTTTCTCGCGTTCTCACGGTGGGGCTACGCGCGCTCGTGCGAGGCCGATTGGCGTCTCCAGTGAGAATCGGCCCGTTCTCACTTCGGTTCCTCCGGCATGCGCCACACCGTCACCTGCTGTCCGGCCAGACCGGTCGTCTCCCCGGTGACCCCGAGGGCCTTGCGCGCGCGGTAGACAGTCGGTTGGGAGAAGTCCAGGGTCTTGTACGCCTTCTTGATGTCCGCAAGGTCGGCTTCCCCGCCAGCGTTCATCAGGTAGGTGCGGAGCCACTTCACACAGTCCTTGCCGATCTCAACGTCCACGCTGGACTGGCCGACCTGTTCGAGCTGCTTCTCTACCGAGGTGCCGGATTCCGGGCCCAGCACGAACCTGGGTACGTGTGTCTCGTCTCCGTCCTCCAACTGCACGATGGTGTTGGCCAGGGTGTACGAGTACGACGGGATGTCGGTGCGCCCCAGGTTGCTCTTGGCCTGGCTGAGAACGAACCGAGCCGGCCCCTCCTCCTCCGCGTCCTTGTCTCGGCTGAATACGATCAGCGCGCGCAGCAGAGCCGAGAAACCGCGGGACCCCATGAGGCGTTCCATCGGGTCCGTGCCTGAGCCCTTGTTGAAGTGAGAGAGGCCAATGATCGTCAACCCTGCCTTGGCGGCGCTCCTAACCAGCGGTTCCAGTGCAGCGCGCACTTCCGTTTCGGCGTTGGCGTTGACGTCGCTTCCGATGTGGGAGAGCAGCGGATCGAACACGGTCATTGCGACGTCGTTGGCCTCGGCGAACTTGCACAGGGCCTCGTGGTGTTCGGCGACGTTCAGCTTGATACCGCTGTGCTCTCTCACCTGTACAGCCACGATGAACACGCGATCCATGTCTGCACCGGCAGCGATCAAGCGCGGGGCGATGGTGCGTTCCCAGTCGTCCTCGGTGGCCGCGTAGATGACGTTCCTAGGCTGCCCGTGGAAACATCCGGGAAGGGTTCCCCGCGTGATGTGCGCGGTCAGCCAGACAGCGAACTGGGACTTGCCAGTACCAGGGAGCCCGGCCGCCATGGAGAGCATTCCGAGGGGGATGCGACCTTCGGTGTGCGGTACCGAACCTTCCTTGGTGGTGTCCCACAACCACTCGGTCTTCTTCACATTGATCGTTGACGCCTTGCGCACGACGATCTTGGGTTCGGCGTCTGCGGCTTCCTTCTCCGCCTCGGTCCGCTCGGGGGCCCACATGTCCTCCCTGGTCCACATGCTGTCTTCGGCACGGGTGTGGTCCGTGGGTCCGTCGAGCGGCACCAGGTCATCGAACCCGAATCCGGCCTGCAAGTGGTCGGTGATATCTGCCTTGGGGGCATCGACCGCGGGGAGGACCGCCCGGACCGGGATACCTGCACCAGCTAGCGCATCTGTGACCCGGAGGGCGCGTTCCTTCCCGGTCTCGTCGTTGTCGGCGACCACCACGATCTGGCCGGCCCCTTTGAGGGACTGTGTGAACTCGGGCAGCCACTCCGACTTCGCGCCGTTGGTGGTGGTCGTGGCACACATGTCGATCGCGTTGAGGCTTTCGACGTCCTTCTCGCCTTCGACCACCATGATGGTTCCGCCGGCCTGCGCGACTTCGAGGACGTGTGGGAGCTGATACAGGACACGGCGGATGCCGTCGATGCCATAGCAACCGTCAGCGCCGAGCTGTCGAAAGCTCTTGCGCCCGTTGGTCTCGATGCGGACGACCTCGTACAGCAGGGTGCCGTCCTCGTCGCAGTACGGGTAGGCGGCGACCTCGTCACGCAATGGCCTCTGTGCCTTCTTGCGCTCGTGTGGGGCTTTCGGCGGGGATGGCTTCGTCCTCGGCCTGCGCACCAGCACGGGGCGTTCCTGGCCGACCCCGCGTCCTTCTCGGGGCTCGTCGTACAGGTCGCGGGGCGTCCACCCGATCGCGGTCAGGAAGTCGTCGTCTCCGTCGCACTTGTGGCAGCGGATGTCTACCTTTCCGCCGTTGCGCCGCACGGACACCGTGTCGGGGTCGTCGCCGTCGTGGCAGATGCCACGGGTACGGAAGCTGTCGCCACGATCCATGCGGGTCGGCTCACCGAGGTCACGGAGGACGTCACGAAGCCTGTCAATGGCGGTGTACGCGACGGTCGTCATGCAGTACCGCCGACGCCAGTACCGAGTGCACCCTTGGCCTCGTTGCACAGCTGGTGTACGCGATGGATCGCGCGAGTCCGGGCAGCAACAGCGCGCCGCTTTCGGAGGGTGATCCGGGCGCCGGCGGCCACGGCGATCAGGTCCATGTCGTCGGTGGTGAGGCAGCCGTGGCAGTCGGCCAGTGCGGAGTCCAGGTCGGTGACGAGGTTTTGCAGTTGCTCGTCGTTGAGGTCGGCGATACGGGAGAGTGCCGAGTCAAGGTTTAGCTGGGTGCCCGCGGTGGTGGTGTCCTGCGTTGAGTGGGGCCGGTCCGCACCAGCGGGCCCCGTGGGGGTGTTCGTCGCGCTCATGTGTCTGCCTTGTCGCGAAGGTGCGAGGCCGGTGCGGGTTGAGTTCTCCCCAGTGGGAGCGGCCTCACGGGTGATTAGGGGTGTGTCCTGGCTCAGGGGTGCGACGGTTGGTCGCGGGCGCCTCCGCCCGGCCGCCGTAGCGACCGGGCAGGGGGCGGTGGCAGTGGCACGGGTTGTCACCCGTCGGCCTCGCCACGCATGGTCAGGCGGTGCCGGATCAGGTCGAGTTCGGCGAGGACGTTGGCGAGCGCGGATGCGGACACCGTGACCTCGGCGTCCTCGGCGATCGGGCGGGACACGATGCTCAACGCGTCCTGGAGGATGTACTCGTCGTCGCCTTCGAGATACGTCTTCACGGTGGCCGCCGCCACGTCCAGCCGGCTGATGCGTTCTTCCTCGCGGATGCGGGCGATGTACGTGACGAACAGTTCGTCGAGGGCGTGAGCCCTCTGTACGGGAGTGAGCTGCCGCCACGCCTCGTGGCCGATCAGGGTGACGTCGATGCCGCCGGGGTGCTGGCGGTGCAGCTTGGCGCTGGCTTCCTGCACGGCCGCGTACCAGACGGCGGGAGCGCTGATGCTGGCGGCGATGTCCTTGAAGTCGTCCATGGGTCAGGCGCTCGTCTCGACGCGCTCGGCCTGGAGAACCGACATGACGCGGCGGGCGTCTGCCCGGATCACTTTCGGGTCGGCGCCGGTGTTGAGCCCGTCGATCAGCAGGTCGAACGCGTAGCCGTAGTCTCCGTAGTTCGCGGCGACATCGGCGCGGCAGCTCTCGACCAGGGTGTACGTCCACACGCGGTCGATGAGCAGGGGCAGCAGTAGCTCGGCGGTGGCCGGGTCGGTGTTCATGATCCGAAAGACGTCCGGCATCACGCTGGGCAGGTTGTCGGCGATGTTGTCGAGCGCGGCGGCGGGGTTGTCTTCCTGGCACGCCTCGCTGTACAGAAGGTGCCCGAGAACGACGGCAGCGGCCTTCGGGGGGAGGCTGCCGCCCTTGGTGGAGGGGGCAGTGTCCGGGGCGTGGCTGTGCTCGCGGGCCGCGTCGGTCAGCAGCGGGTCAGGGATGGCGGCGGCGGGGGAGGTCGCGTTACGCTTCACTGAAGCTCCTTTCGACGGCCGCGCGGGATGGCACTCCCACATGCGCGGCCGTTGTTCTGTTCTGGTTGGACGGGTGGCGCTTCGGGGCCCTCGTCGCGCTGGTGGTTGGACACCTGCGGTCTGGCGGGGGCCGTTTCTATGCGGCGGGTTCGTTGGCTGCGGGTTCGAGCGCGACGAGGACGCTCAGCCTGCCGATCTGCATGGGGCTGAGTGGCGGGGCCTGGTCAACTAGTTCCGCTAGGGAGAGCCAGTACGACTCGCCCACCAGATCGCCCTGTGCAGCGGCTTCGGCCGCCTTGGCTCGGGCGTTCACGCCGCTTCCAGCAAGTCCGGCTTGATGTCGAGGATCTTCGCCAGCCGGAGGGCGGCGGCCGGACGCGGCATGTTCCGTCCGGATTCCCAGAAGCAGACGGCCGCGGGACTAACGGAGATGGCAGCAGCCATCTCTCGTGCCGAGAGGTGAAGGATTTCCCGCCGTTCGCGAAGCTTGCCAGACGCGACAAGACGACGAACCGCGGAGACCTTCAAGAGGTCTTCGGTTTCCATGACCCTATTCAACACACGTTTAAAGAGTGTTGTCAACAGTCTCCCAACATGCGTTGTAAACACCTCTTGGGCTGCGCGGCTTGGCGCGTTTGCAACGCGCCATCCCAGCCGGTGTTGCACACCCCCAGGGGGTGCGCAACGATGACCCACATGCCCGCACCCCCCTCGACGGTTACTGTCGCCGCGCCCGAACCAGCCCCGACCGGACCGGCTGGCTCCCGCACCGTGGAAGCCACCGTCCTCGACGACGAGCACCCCGACGTGGCAACCACGTTCAAATACCTCGCCATCCCTGGCCAGCCGTTGCAGGCCATCGGCGTCAACGTGCACTCCCGGCCGGAGCCCGACCCCCTGAACAACTTCACTGTCGGGGCCTCCGCTATCCGCGAGATGCCGATCGCCCGGTGGGACCGAACAGCGCAGGCTGCGGTGGTCAAGCGGCTGGGGGGCGACGTTGGCTCGGAGGTCGAGTCATCGGCGACTGAGTGGGCTGAGGCACTTGTGCGTCAGAAGTTCCCCGAGCTGGACGAGCCCAAGAACGGGCACGAGGTGCGCCGCCGTAAGAGTTTGCTGCAACTGGCTGAGGCCGCAGAGGAGTACGCGCGGATCGCGTCCACTGGCGAACGCAACCCCGCTGGGGTCTTGGCAGCGCGGCGAGGGACCACAGCTTCCACTGTCCGTGGATGGTTGCACCGGGCCAGGCGCGAGGGCGTCACACGGGATACCAGCCACCCGGCTACCTGATCACCCTTCCGACACAGAAGAGGGCCTGCACACAAATCGAGTGCAGGCCCTTACGACACGTTCCGTCAGCCCGACGTCTTCCACTCGATGCGCACGGCGGTGGGGTCGAAGTACACCTGGCCGGCGCCCGGCTTGAAGCCCTTCGGCCGGCCGCGTCGAGACGGAAGCACTGTGACCTCCATGAGGGCGTCGATGATCGCGCGCTTCCGCTCCAACGTGTAGTCCTTCCACGCCTTCGCGATCTTTGGAGTGCCGAGCGGCAGGCGGGCGAGCACTGGCACGGTGGCCCTGCGCGCCATCTCCACCTCGATCTCCGCCAGCTTGGTCCGGGTCCGGGCCGTGCCGTCAAGCATCTGCTTGCGGGTGATCAGATCGTCGGCGTAGTCCATGCCGTACTGATCAAGCTTCACTCGCAGCGTGTTGGCCCGTAGCGCCAGTTGCTCCGTCGAATCTCCCGTCCGAGGCGACGGAACGAACAAGGCCACGGCGTCAGGGCGGCTCAGACGTTCGATAGCCACCGCTTCGACGTACCCGTCCAGCAGATGGGCAGTGCGGGTGACATGCGCGCCCCCTCGGCAGCGGTAGGCGATCTGGTGCTGTCGAGCCTTTCCTGTCCCTGACGTGGAGCAGCGCAGGCTTTCGCGGCACCCTCGATGACCGGGCGGCACGGCTCGGGTCTCGGATGCCTTCAGCTCCCCTGCCGCCGATTCCAGCTCCGTGGACGTCATGGGATGCCCATCGTAGGGGCCTGCGGGGGCATACAGAGGCCACGCCTCGTCGTCCTGGCTGTACTGGCCGGTGTGCACGTACTCGCGGCCGTCTACGGCCGTGTAGCGAGTCACTAGGGCACCGCACAGGTAAAGGCCGGACCCTACCCACTTCCGGGCGTTGCTGGTCGTTGTACGGCGTTCTGGGTTCTCAAGGATGTTCCGCGCCGCACGCCACTTGTCTTCGCTGGTGAGTGCAGGCCATACGGCCCTGCCGACGATCTCGCCGTGGTGATCGATGAGGCCGGCGTTACGGGGGCGCAGTAGTAGTCGGCGCAGGTCCACGTGCTCCCACTGGCGCGAGACGGGTTCCGTGCGGGAGCCGTCTTCCAGGCGTTGGCGGCGAGGGACGGTGCGGATCTTCTTGGCGGCCCACTCGCGGGTGATGCCGCGGAGGGAGTCGCCCGCAATGACGGCGTCGATGGCCTTCATCAGGTGCCACGCCTCGGAGTTAGCAGCAAGCTCGGCATTCGTTCCGCAATCGCCGCAGACCGCGGTGATGGTGAAGTCCTTGCCGTCCTCGTCGTCCTGCCGCTTGATCACGAAGGACTCTGCTGCCGGGCACTGAGGGCATGCCAGGGACCGGGGGGTGACTCCGTCTGCCTCGTAGCCGAATGGGCGGGGACCGCCTCGGTAGGTGCCTTCTCGGAGGTTGTCCTGCTTGGCGTCACGGACGCGCTCGGCTACCTCTTCCGCCTCGAACTGGTCGTCCACGGCCTTGCGGCGAGCTTCCCGCCGGCCGTCGGCAGTCGTCAGGTCGTAGGTGCCGCCCTTCACGGTGGCGACGAGGATGTCCCCGGCCTCTACGAGGTCCAGGAAGTCGAACGCTTCACGGTAGCGGCGCTGGAGCCGTCGGGACGTGAGCGCAAGGACACCGTCAGCTTCACCGTTTCGGAGTATCTCTAGCAGGCGGTTGTACTTGGGGCGGGGCTTGCCGGAGTAGGCGCTGGTGTCGTTCTCGATCAGGACTTCAATGACATCAGCGTCCAGATGGTCGGCAAGTTTTCGGCAGGCTTCTTCCTGCCGCTTCACGCCGTAGCGGCGGCCCTCGCGGTCGTCTGAGATCCGGCAGTAGATCACGACGCGGCGGCGTCTGCCGACAGTGGCCTCGGTCTTCATGACCCATGAGAGTAGCGCCTTAAGCGTGTCTTAGCCCAGGACTTGACAGATCGAACCCCGAGCCGGCCTTGGGCACCGAGGCCGGGCTGAGTCCCACGGTGAGCTTCTTCTGCGGCCATTCGCCGCCGGAGTTCACCACGGCGGCCCGGACCCGGTCCCGGCTCTCGGTCAGGCTCTTGTCCGGCAGCCCCACCAGGGTGAAGGCGGCTACTCCGGGCTCCAGGTCGGCCTGGACCTCGACGAGGACCCCCTCGACGCCGACCAGGGCCACCGCGCAGGTACGGGCGAATCCCATTCAGGCCACCCCCCGCACATGCTCCACGGAGGGCGCCCCGCGCCGGGGCAGCAGCACCCCGACCAGATCGACCCGGACCCCGCCGGGCGGTGCACCGCCGTGCGCGTGGACCCATCGCTCGGCCAGGTCCAGCAGCCGCCGTGCCTTCTCGGGCGTGACGGCGGCCATCGGATGCTGGAAGCCGCCGTCCCTGCGGGTCTTCACCTCGCAGACGACCAGTGTGCCGCCGTCCCGCGCCACGATGTCGATCTCGCCGGCCCGCCCGCAGCGCCAGTTGCGCTCCAGGATGCTCATCCCGGCCTCGGTCAGCCGCCGCGCGGCCAGCTCCTCGCCGTACCTGCCCAGTCCACTGCGTGCCTTGTCCATGTCGGCACCACCTCCGGCACCCACCGTGACGGGGTGCACCGAAAGAAGTGGATCTTGGTGGACGGAGCCTCGGTTGTGGAGAACTCCGCCACCCGTGCGGGTGAACTCAGCCGCTCGGCAGCTCCAGATCGCTCTTGTTCAGCTCTTCGATGTTCACGTCCTTGAACGTCAACACCCGGACCTGCTTGACGAACCGCGCCGGGCGGTACATGTCCCACACCCAGGCGTCAGCCATCGTCACCTCGAAGAACACCTCGCCCTGAACCGAGTGCACCTGCATCTCGTAGTCGTTGGTGAGGTAGAAGCGCCGTTCCGTCTCGATCACGTATTTGAACAGACCGACGACGTCTCGGTACTCCCGGTAGAGCTTCAGCTCCATCTCGGTCTCGTACTTCTCGAGGTCCTCGGCGCTCATGGCATGTTCCCCTTCAGCCGTGCGATCCCCCCATTGTGCGCCAGTCCGGCGAACCCTCAGACGATTTCCGTGCCGAGGGTCACGGGTCCGGCCGGGGGACCCTCGTCGAGCAGCGTGCGCAGCAGCCCGGCGAGTCTGGTCGGGTACACCGTCTCATGCGCCCGCTCGAGTTCCCGGCAGGTCCACCAGCGCGCTCCCGACACACTGCGCCGCTCCAGCTCGGTCAGCCCCTGGGCGGTTGTCACCGTCTGCCTCGTGCGCGCCAGGTAGTACCACTCGTCCTGGTCCCAGCGGCGCCCGGCGAACGGGAAGGAACACCTGCGCCGCCACAGCACCGGACCCAGCTCGACCTCGGTGATCCCGGTCTCCTCGGCCAGCTCCCTGAGCGCGGCCTGCTCGCGCGTCTCGGCGCCCTCCACCCCGCCGCCGGGGGTGAACCACCAGTCGTCGGCCGGGTCGTCCGGCTCATGCCCGTGCAGCAGCAGGATGCGGTCCGCGGGGTCCAGCAGCACCACACGGGCGACCTTGCGCAGCCCGCCCGCGTGGGTGTCCGGGACGTCAGCCGGCATGGACGGGCTCCGGGCC
The DNA here is from genome assembly GCF_042721685.1 of Streptomyces sp. NPDC058459. Lineage (NCBI taxonomy): Bacteria > Bacillati > Actinomycetota > Actinomycetes > Kitasatosporales > Streptomycetaceae > Streptomyces > Streptomyces sp. NPDC058459. The sequence goes on from NZ_JBHXLV010000191.1 coordinate 11,629, forward strand.
GGTCCGGGCGCGGGTACGGCCAAGGCCCGCCGCGACCGGGCCGTAGGCGGCGCCGGCCAGGACCAGCACCGCACCGGCGACGATCATCACCTCGATCAGCGGCAGCGGCCCCGGCTTCGACAGCGTGCCCAGCGCCTCGAACCCGGTCGGCCGGGCGAGCATGCCCCGCATCGGCCAGACGACGGAGTCCACCCGGGCGACCACCGCGCTCCGGCTCACCGTGCCCCCGGCGGCGTCGGTCAGGTGGGCGGTGGAGTCCAGCGAGCCCTGGCGCTCGTCACCGAGCAGGAAGAGCCTGCCCTCGGGCACCTTCACCGTCCCGAAGCCCTGAATCTCGGCCGGGGCGCCCTTGGGCAGGTAGGGCTCGTCGACCGGCTTGCCGTCGACGGTGAGCTTGCCGTCGGTGCAGCACGCGACCGTGTCCCCGCCGACCGCGACCACCCGCTTGACCAGGTCGGAACCGGTCACCCAGGTCTTGTCGCCGAACACGACCACGTCCCCCCGGCGCACCTTGGCGCCGTCGACCCGCTGGGCCAGCACCCGGTCCCCGGCGTCGATGGTCGGGGCCATCGAGCTGGTCGGCACGGTGTACGGCCGGTAGCTCACCGCCGCCCAGCCGAAGCCGGCCAGGAAGAGCAGCAGGCCCAGGGCCACCGCCGCTCCTGACAGCTTTCCGCCCAGGCCCCCCCTGGACCCCGCGCCCGCGGCACTCGCCATGTCGTCTCCCGGTCCCCTCCGCCGGGGTCGCCCGGCCTGCCACGATGCGCTCTTGGTAGCACACCGG
>NZ_JBHXLV010000192.1:0-12043 GCF_042721685.1 Streptomyces sp. NPDC058459
CACGGCGACCTCGCTGTGATGCTGAACGTAGGCGGCCAGGTCCGGATTGAGCAGCCCGGTGCCCCACACCAGGTCGCTCATGCGGCGGGCCAGGGGCGCGGCAAGCAGCGGCTTTTAGTGCGCGGCCCGGTTGCGCAGCCCGTGCAGATCGCCGATTGCCCGGTCGACCGTCCCGCGGTTGGTCCCCGCCGGGAAGGCCCGGTGGAGGTGCGGCACCCACAGGGTCTTCTCGTGCGCCGAGGAGGACAGGTATCGCCACAGGCCCAGCGACAGATCCGCGATGATCTTCCCCGGCGGCGCCTGGACGCCGTACCGGCTGCGCGCGGAGTCGATGGCCCGGCGGGGCTTGTCGTTGATGTCGACCTGCCGTGGGCCTCGGGGGCCGCCCCGCTTTGTGCGCAGCAGCGGGCTCGCCGGATCGTCGAGCCAGTGGCCCGTTCCGGACCAGGTCGCGTCCAGCGCCCCGCTGTAGGCGTTGCGCAGCGCCACTTCGACGTGGCCGAGGTCGTGCAGCACCGCGCACGACAGCTCGCTGTTCCACCGGTACAGCTCCAGAGCCCGCGCGGTCGCCGCCGGTCTCGTTCAGGTACGCCCCGAAGCGGGCCGGGCTCAGCCAGGCCTCCACCCACGGGCCGGCGCCGGGGGCCGGGGAAGCGTGCGTCACGTTGTTCCTCCTTCGGATTCGGGTATAGTCACGGATGAGAAGCCCCGGTGGACCGCTGACCCTTGTGGTCATGTCGCCGGGGCTAAGACTTTTTCCGGGCCCGGCGCGTACCACCGCGCACCGCCAGAACGCGCCCGGTCCCCGCCGCAGCGGGGCCGTGGGCGCCACGGCGAAGCTCGTACACACCATGAGACCCCTCCGGGGCGGCCCTCCCGCTGCACTGGGACCACGGATTGATCCGCATGTGCGAGATATAGTTGAAATAGACAGATGATGACGATAAGCACAACATACGGATCAAAACGTGGCGATCAAAAGGTGAGAATTCGTTGGTGAACCGCTCCGCCACTGCTACCGCCAAGGTCCGCGCCCGCCTGGACGCGCTGACCACGCTGCGCACCATCGGCGCCCTGGCCGCCGTCGCCGACGCCGCCGAGGAGCTGGCCTCCCGCGGCCGTACGCCCGCGACGATCCGGATGCGCCGTACCTACCTCCGCCACGACGAACCCCGCCACGTCGACCGGGAGCGCAACGGTCTGCCCCGCACCGAGCAGCCCCCCGCCGCCCGCCTGATCGCCCCGCGCGGCGTCGCCGGCCGGTTCCACCTACTGCTGCTCTTCGCCGCCCACTGCCAGGCCGCCCCGGGCCACCGGTGGCACAACCGGATCCCGATCGAACCCGACAGCACCCGGCCGTTCTCCTGGATGGGGCTGCTTGGCGCGCACGCGCGCCACACCCCCGGCGGCCCGCGGGTCGCCAGCCCCCGCGTCAACAAGGCCCGCCAGATCACCGAAGCCGTCAAGAAGCTGCACGAGCACCAGCTGCTCGAGCTCCCCAACGCCGGGACCTCACGGCCCTTCCGCGACTTCCAGCTCCTGTGCGACAGCGGCGCCAGCACCAAGGCGGCCCCCATCCCCTACAAGGTGCCCCGCGCCGCGCTGCCCGGCGTCAACGTGCCGACCGAGTTCTTCACCCGAGGCTGGGTCAACCTGCTGACCCCGAGCGAGACCGTCTCCTACCTGATGTGGCTCGACATCAACCAGAACCCCGTCCACGACGAGCCGTTCGTCACCGGCGCCGAACGCGCCGGCCACTTCGGGCTCAGCCGTGACGCCTATGAGACCCACCGCCAGCTCGAAGCCTTCGGCCTCATCGACGTCGAAGCCGCCGCCGGCCGCTACGACGACGGGAAGTACGCCGACTACGGCACCGAGGCCGGCCGGCCGATCTGCCACCGGGCCACCCTCACCCCCGACGGCATCACCCGTGACGCGGCCGCCGTGATCGAGCCCGTACTGCACGCCTTCGCCGCCCACGGAACCTGGGACCGGCCTCTCGCCCTGCGCACGGGCCGCTGACCCGCGAACTCCACCGGCCGACGCCGTGGCGCCGCCGCTCGGCAGGCCCCGCCGGCTGATCGCGAGGCCGTTCAGGAGAGCTGTTCCTCCGGCCCCGCCTGCGCCGCGAGTTCGACAGCTCCTCCGCGGCGGTGCGCCTTGAAGCCGAACAACATGGCGCGGCTGCTGGTGTCGAGCCCGTTGGGCCCGATCCAGTCGCGCAGGCCCTTCCAGTCCCCGGCGTCCACGAGTTCACGGCACCGAGGGCAGGCAAGGAACCGGTCGCCGGAGAGGAAGGTTCCCCCGGGGTAGTCGACTCCGAACTCGTCGACCGCGTATGACACGGTGGGGTTGGGAGCAGCGCAGAAGTCGCAAACCACCACTCCCGGGACGAGGGTCATGGAGAACGAGCCATCTGCTCGTCCCGCAACGCGGCGCTGTCACCGCTGCGGAGGGCCGCCAGCCGCTGGTCGATGAAGTGCACCAGCAGCGGGTCCCCCTCCTCCCGGGCGTACTCGGACAGGCGCGTGACCTCGGCCGCGTCACCCGCCGAGTGGGCCGCAAGGATGCGGCTCACCAGCGCTTGTCCCCACGGCGAGTCCGTCAAGTCGTATGAGATGCCCTCTGCCATGTGCCCAGTTTGGCGATCACCGTGCCCCGGCGTGCCCCGAATCGAGGGGGCGCCACGGCGCCATAGCGGACTGCGTCCCCCAATGCCGGAGGGCGCGGCCTGCGCGGCTCGGAGCTCGTCGGCCGCTTCCGCGACGAGCGGGCGCAGTTAGCACGATCGCGCTGTACGCGGACACCTCCTTGGTGACCGCCGTTCGAACGAGCTCTGACGAGCGCCGAGGAGCGACAGGATCCGGCCAGGTGACCGTGTGAATCAGCTCGCCCGAGCCAGGTTGATGAGTTCGGAGACGCCTTCCGCGGTGGTGTAGGGCGCGAAGCCGGGGCTGAAGTTCTTCACCATCTGCACGCAGCGCGGGGCGCCGATCTTGGTGGCGAGGGTGAGGGATTCGCGGGCGGCCGCGGCGGCGAGGTCGGGTTGTCCGAGCTGGAGGTGACTGGCCGCTTCGTAGGTGAGGAACACCGCCCGGGTCTTGCTCCGCGCTGGCGGGAGTAGGGCGAGTCCTTCGCCGATGAGCTGGTGGGCGCGGGTGATCTGGCCGAGGTCGAGCAGGCACTGGCCGGAGTCGACGGCGAGGTCGGCTTCCGACATCCAGGCACACCAGGCGGGCAGCGGGTTGTCGGAGACGCCGTCGAGGTCGTTTTCCGCGGCAGCCAGGGAGCGCCGACAGTCTGTGGCGTCGCCGAGGGACGCCTGGGCGCGGGCGAGACGGAGGTGGAGCAGGGAGCGGGCTGCGGGGTGACGGGCGCGGGTGAGGCGCGTTGGAGGATGCCGACGGCCGTGTGCGGGTCGCCACGCCAGGTGGCCTGGTAGGCGAAGTCGCTCAAGACGCCGGCGCCCATGTCGTGGTCCCCGGCGGCGTGGGCGCTGTGCAGCGCGCTGTGCCAGAAGCGGCCGGCGGCGGCGTGGCGGCCTTGGTCGAAGCGGTGCCAGCCGACGGTCTGGGCCAGGGAGGAGGAGAGGGAGTGCAGGCGCAGGCCCACGGCGGTGGTGTAGCGGCCGGTGTCGATCAGGTCGGTGACGGTGGTCAGGTGGGCGTCCAGGAGCGCGGCGGTGAACTGGCGCTGTTCGGTGGGCAGTGCCGTCAGTTTCGCGCTGGTCTCCTCCAGCCAGGTGACGAGATCGGCGTCGACGGGCTTGCCGTCAAGGGCGGCCGTGAGTCCGGCGGGGTCGGTGGTGGCCCAGTCCAGGGCGAGGGCGGCCAGGGCGGTGCCGGAGTAGGTCAGGAAGGCGCGTCGGTCCATGGCGTTGTCCAGAGCCTCTCGAAGGGCGGGCACGGTGCTGTGGGGGCCGAGAGGAAGCGGTGCCGCGTCGTTCGCGCCGGGAAGCCAGTTGGGCCAGCCCAGAGCGGTGACGGTCTCGGCGGGAACGTCGAACACCACCGCCAGGAAGGCCTGGGACTCCGGGTCCGGGGTGACGTCGAGCTCCCACTTCCTGATCCGCTGCTTGTCGGCGCCCGAGCGCAGTCCGCGGGCCCGCGCCGCCTGGCGGACGGCGGCGGCCAGGTCGACCTGGGTCATGCCGCGCTCCAGCCGGGCGTGGCGAAGGGGGTGAAGGATCAAAGCGTCCACAGTGGGTCATCCCATCACTGAGCCGGCCCGGCAGGCGTAGCGGCGGGGGAGCCGGACTACCGCGGGACTACCCGGAACTCCTTCTGGCAATCGAACAGTTGAGCTCTACTCGACCAGTGGTCGGAGGCAGCCGGACCGGGCATGGACCGTCCGGCCGCCGGATCCGGCGCGCTGCGCGCGCTCGCCCCGCTGACTGGAGTGCTGATGCCCGTGACCTCGCGTGTTTCTCCCGCAGGCCGGACGACGGTGGTGATCGTGGGCGCCGGGCCGTGCGGGCTGGCGTGCGCCGACCAGCTGCGGCGCCTCGGGTACCACGACTGGCTGCTGCTGGAGGCTGCGGACGCGGCCGGCGGGCTCGGGTCCTCCGTGGTGGACGTGGGCGGGTTCACCTGGGATCTGGGCGGCCATGTCGTGTTCTCGCACTTCGGCGAGTTCGACCGGCTGCTTCAGGAGCTGTTCGCGCCCGGCGCGCTGCTGCACCACGACCGCTCGTCGTTCGTCTCCTTCCGGGACCGCTGGGTGCCCTACCCCTTCCAGCAGCACCTGCGCAGCCTGCCCACGGCCGACGCCCAGGCCTGTCCGACCGGCCTGCTGCTGGCCGCCCGCAACGGCCAACCCCGGACCGAGGGGGCGGACTTCGGCCGGTGGCTGCACGCCACGTACGGCGCGCCGCTGGTGGAGCGGTTCTTCGGCCCGTACAACTCCAAGGTGTGGGCCACGCCTCCGGAAGAGATGTCCAGCGGGTGGGTGGCTGAGCGGGTCGCGCCGGTGGACGCCGACCAGATCCTGGCCGCCTTCTCCGGCTCGACGGCCGCCGCACCGCCGCGGTGGGGGCCGAACGCGACCTTCGCGTTCCCCGCCCGGGGCGGCACCGGCGAGATATGGCGCCGGCTGGCCGCCCGGCTCCCGGCCGGGCGGCTGCGCACCGGGGCCCGCGCGGTCGCGGTCGACCCGCACGCCCGCACGCTGGAACTGGCCGGCGGTGAGGTGATCGCCTTCGACCACCTGGTGGCGACCGGCCCGCTGGACCGGCTCACCGCGATGACCGCCACCGCCCCCGCTGCGGTGCGGGCGGCGGCGCGGCGGCTGCGGCACACCACGGTGGCGATGACCGGGCTCGGCTACCGCGTCCCTACTACCGACACCCGGTCCTGGCTGTACTTCCCGCAGCCGGACGTGCCGTTCTACCGGGCGACGAACTTCTCCAAGTACGCCCCGGCGCACGTCCCGGGCGCGGACACCGGCCGCCGGTGCTCGTGGATGACCGAGACCGCGATGACCCCGGGCACGGTCCTCGACGAGCGCGCCCTGATCGCCTGCTGCGACCGGGCGCTGCGTCGCCACCACCTGGTGCCCGAGGACGCCGAACTCGCCGACGCTCACGTGGAGATGATCCCCTACGCCTACCCGGTCCCCACTCTGGACCGCGACGAGGTCCTGGCCACGGTCGTGCCGTGGCTGGAGGAGCACGGCATCTTCCCGCGCGGCCGGTTCGGCACCTGGCGCTACGAGATCGGCAACATGGACCACGCGGTGAAGATGGGCCTGGACATCGCCGCCCGCCTGGCCACCGGAGCCGCCGAGGACCTGGCGCCCTCCCCGCTGACCGCCCAGGCCAGGCCATGAGCGGCCAGGGCCGGGGCGGCATCGTGCTGGCCGGCCACCGCTTCACCCTGACCGCCGGCCTCGCGGGGCAGGACGCGCACGCCCGCGCGTTCACCGCCGCGCACCCGGCCCCCGCCTGCGGTCACCACACGGCGGTGACCGTCCACCACGGCGCCGCCGGCCACGCCCGCCTCACCTCCCGCCTGGCCGCCGCGCCCTCGGAGCCGGTGACGCCGTTTCGCGGCGAGCCGTACCATCGGGCCTCCCTCGGCGACACGGTGTGGTGGTACCCCGACCCGCCTCGCACCTGAAAGCCGACCACCTCTACGGCCGCGGCCCGGCCGGGGACCTGATTGTCGTGCTGCACCCCGGCGCCGAGCGGGCCGAGCGGTACGCGATGCGCGCGGTGCGCGAGAGGGTCCTGCGCTGCGCGGAAGACCGGGGCTGGACGCTCTTCCACGCCGCGTCCGTCGCCCTGGACGACGCCGGCGTCCTGATCGCCGGCGGCGCCGGGGCCGGGAAGACCACGGTCGCCCTCGCGCTCGCCGCACATCGCAGCGCCCGCCTGGTCGCGGCCGACCGCGCCGCCGTCACCGGGTGCGGCGACCAGGTGGTAGGGATGCCGCTGTCGTACCGGATCGCCGCCGGTACCGCCGCAGCGCTCCCGCCCCACACCGGCCTCCACCACTCCGGCGAGCCAAGGTCGGTGGTTCCTGGGTTCGGCGCCGGCTGCAAGGCGTCCTTCACCCCCGCGGCGCTGGCCGCCGCCCTGCGCACCGGCGTCCGGGAGAGCGCGCCGCTGCGCCTGGTGGTCCTGCCGAGACTCCACGACGACGACCGGCCGCCAACCGCGACCCGCCTCGATCCCGCCCGGGCCCTGGGGCGCTGGCGGCCGCGTGCTGCACCCCCGACGACGAGGACTGGCTCCAGCCGTGGTTCACCGATCCCACCCACACAACCGCGGTACTGCGCACCCGCTCCGCCGGCCTGCTGGACGACCTGTCCGCACGGGTCGCGGTCATCGCCCTGACGGCCGGCGTGCGCACGCCGCGCCTGCTGGAAACCCTTGCCGCCCTCGTCACCGGGAGCCTGCCGTGACCCAGCGCATCGCCATCGTCGGACCCGTCGTCGCGGGCAAATCTAAGCTCGCCGCCGCTCTCGCCGCACACACCCACCTTCCCCACCACGACCTCGACGCTCTTTACTGGGGCCCGTCCTGGACACCGCTGCCCGAGGACCGCTTCCTGGCCGGCGTACGCGACACGCTCACCGCGGACCGGTGGATCGTCGACGGCAACTACGGCGGCACCGTCGCCGACCTGCTACTCGTCCGCGCCGACCTGATCATCTGGCTCGACCTGCCGCTGCGCACCTGTCTGCCCCGTCTGGTGCGCCGCAGCATCCAGCGCGCGGTCACCGGCCAGGAACTGTTCGCCGGCAACCGCGAAACCCTCGCCCACCTGCTCGCCCGCGACTCGATCCTGCGCTGGGGCCCGGCGCACCACCACCGCCACCGCCGCAACTGGGCCGCCCGGCTCTCCGCCGCCGATGCCCTCGTCGTCCGCGTCACCCGCCCGGCCCGCCTCACCGAGCAGATGAAGGCCCTCGGCCTGCTGCCCACCCCGGAGAAGGCCTCTGCATGCCTGACCTGATCACCTCCGTCGTCCGCGTGCCCTGGCACAGCACCCATAGCGGCTACGACCAGCTCGTGCGCTACCTGCCCGGCGCCCGCACGCTGCGCCCGCCCACCACCCCCGCGGGCCGCGCCACGGCGACCGGCCTGCACGCGCTGCTCCGCCACCGGTGCCCGCTGCCGTTCTACCCGGCCGAGCACTGCGCCACCGACCTGCGTGTCCTGGCCTCTCGCCGGCCCGCCCACGTCCTGTACGGGGACGAGCAGTTCTGGTTCTCCCGCCACCGCACGGCACCGACTGCCGTCACCTACCACCAGCCGCCCGCCCGCCTCGCCCGACTGCTGCCCGCCGCGACCTGGCGGGCCCTGGCCCCGCGGGCGGACCGGGTCGTCGTCCTCGACCCGCACCAGCGCGAGTTCTTCGCCGGCCTGCTCCCGGCCGAGCGGGTCCACCTGGTCCCGCACGGCATCGACACCGTCGCGTTCACCCCGGACCCTGCCGGCCAGGAATCCGGTCGCGGTGCGCGGCGGCCGTCGGTCCTCACCGTCGGGTGGTGGCTGCGCGACTGGGACGTGCTGGACGCCGTCCACGAACGCCTCTTCCGCCGCCATGGCACGGGCGTCGACCTGACCGTCGTCACCCGCGACAGCACCAGCCGCCCCTGGCACCCGGCGGTCCGCGTCGTAGAGGCCGTCAGCGAACCCGAGCTGATCGCCCTGTACCGGCGGGCCACCGTCGTGCTGCTGCCGCTGACCGACGCGACCGCCAACAACGCCCTTCTGGAGGCCCTGGCCTGCGGCACTCCGGTCGTCGCCACCGACGCCGGCGGCACCACCTACTACACCGGCACCACCGACGCCGCGGTGCTGGTCCCGCCCGGCGACCCGGCAGCGGCCACCGAAGCCGTCCAGACGCTCCTGGAAGAGCACGGCACCGCCGCGCACGCCCGCCGCCGCACCGCCGCGCGGGCCCGCGCCGAGGACTTCGCCGGGCCGCTGGTCGCAGACCAACTCCGCGCCGTCCACGACAAGCTGGAGGCAGCCGCGTGAGCCCGGCCGACCTGTGGCTCCACGGCGCCGTCCCTGTCCTGGTCACCGCCCTGCTCGCCCGTGCGCTGTGGGCCTGGGCCGCAACCGAGACCAGCGCCGCCTGGCTGCTGACCCACCGCCGTGCCGCTGAGTCCGACCCGGCCCCGGCTTCAGCCCAGGCCGACGCGGAGTCGCCGTGGCTGGTGGTCCTGCTGCCCATGCTCCGCGAGCAGACCATCGCCCCGGCCGCCATCGAGGCGTTCACCGCCCTGGACTACCCACGCGACCGGGCCGCGGTCGCCGTCATCACCACCGAACGCGAGGAAGACGCCCGCCGCTCCGCCCGCGCGGGCCTTCCCGCCCTCGCCCAACGACCGCTCCTCCCCGGCGATCTGCGCGGCCTGTTCCCCGCCGCCCGCTGCCCGGACGTCGCCGACGCCGTCAACAACGCCGCCCCGGACCAGCGCGAACAGGTCCTCTACGACCTCTACGACGCCGAGCCGACCACCCGGCACGTCGTCGCGGAGGCCGCAGCCGACCTGCCCACCGGCCGGCTGCGCCTGGCGCACCTCCACCAGGGCGACGTGCCCGGCCGCAAGGCCGGCCAGCTCAACACCGCCCTCGACCAGCTCGACCGCATCCTCGGCCCCCTCGGCTGGACCGAAACCGACCACGCGGAGCACACCTACCTGGTCGTCTACGACGCCGACGCGCTCCCCGACACCGCCACCCTGCACTCCTTCGCCCGCACCGCCCGCGCCCACCGGGCCCGGACCGGCCGCAGACCAGCGCTCATCCAGCAGCAGCGCCTGCCGCTGGCCGCCCGCCGCCCCTTCCCGCCCGCTCCCACCGGCCTGCTGCTGGCCGGCGAATGGATCTACCAACTCCGCCGCTCCCTCGGCATCGAGCTGGCCCGGCTGCGCCTGCACCACTGGCTCACCCGCACCCGCCTTGCCGGCCCACTGCGCACGCTGCTGCGCCCGATGATCTACGCCGTGGGATGCGGCATGGCCGTTCACCTGCCCGCGCTCCGCGCCCTGGACGGCTTCCCCGAACCGATGGAAGACCTCGGCACCGGCCACCGCCTGTCCCTGCTCGGCGCCGACATCGCCCCCACCGGCGCGCTCGTCCTCGACGAGCCGTACACCGACCCGGCCGGCCTGACCAACCTCCACGCGCTCGCCTTCACCGCCTCCGCCCGCCCCGACCGGCACGCCGCCGCCATCGCCCGCCTCCCCTCCCGCCTCCCCCGCACCGGCAAGGCCGCGCTCATCGCCCGGGAGTGGGCCGACGAGGCAGCCTGGCTCCTCGGCGCGCCCCTCGCCGCGGCCGCCGTCGTCTCCTCGTGGTGGTCCGGACCCTGGTGGGCCGCCCTGGCAGCCACCGCGGTGCTCCTGCACGGCCCCGTGCTAGCTAGGCGGCGCGCCGCCCCGGCGGCCGGGGACCCGTCGGAAGACGGCGTGGCGGCCGTGGTCATGGCCCCGCCCGCGGTCCTCGACCGGCGGGAGACCGGGAGTGGCCGGGACCTGGCCGGGCGGCTGCGCGACCACGGTCCTTTGTTCCGGCGTTCCGGCCGTCTGTCAGGAGAAGATCTTGACGATGGGGGACACGAGGTCCTCGGCCGCCTTTTCGACCTTATTTATGACGGGCTTGACCGCCGAGGCGGCCTTGCCGCCGCCGCGGGTCACGAGTGACAGCACTGTGCGGCCCGCCGCGGCCGCGAACTCACCACTGCCGAAGCCGTGCTCGATTCCGGTGGCGATGGCGCTGATGCCCGAGGCCACCACCGATACCCCGAAGCAGATGGCTGCGATGCTTCCCAGGACCGGGGCCGCAGGGAAGAAGACACAGGCCACCCCGAAGCCCACACCGAGGAGTCCTGCGGCGACGCTGACCTTGTCGGCCGTGTCGGCCCACCAGGAGGCGTCATTCCACCACTCGTCCTTGTCGCCGCCTTCGGTTCCCTTGGGATTGACCTGGTCGTTGGTGGAGGAGTCGGCCGGGTTGCGCTGGGCGTCCCGGTCCCGCTGGGCCTGCTCGGCAGCCTGGCGCGCGGCAGCCTGGATCTCGGCGGTCCGCTTGACGGTGGCGGTCTGGCGCGCCTCGGCGGCGGCAGCGGCAGCAGCCTTGGCATCGTTGCTTGCGGCGATCTCGGAGGCGCGGGCGTTCGCGGCGGAGGCGTTGGCGCTGTTGGCTGAGGCCACCGCGCTGCGGGCCGCGTCGATGGCCCGGTTGGCGGAGTAGTTCGCGGAGCGGGCGGCGCTCTGCGCGGTGGAGGCTGCCTGCTTGGCCTTGTCCGCCGAGGCGCGGGCGTCGGCTGCCGACTTGTCCGCGGCGTCGGCGTTCTCGCGTGCCTTCTTGGCGCTGTTGGCGGCTTCGTTCGCCGCGATGACTGCCTTTCCGGCCCACTCCTGGGCCTCCGTGGCGGCCTTACGGGCCAGGGCGGCGGCCTCCGAGGCCCGTGCCGCGTTCTGCACGGCCTCCTGAGCGGTCTTGGCCGCGGTCGCGATGGTCGCCTGCATGGCTGCGGCGTGTGAGAGGGAGTCGTGGTCGAGTTCGGCCGCCCGGTGCAGCACGGTCTCCACGAAGCGCCGCCGCATCCAGGCCGGCCCCTCCATGGCGACATCGGCGTAGGCCCTGGTGTAGGCGCCGCCGTTGGCCATGGCGGTCAGGGTGGCCACGGCATCGTCCTGCTCGACGGCTTTGTTCAGATCCTCGTCGAAGAACTTCTGCAGGGCCTCGGGGGTATTGGTGTTGAGGGCGTCGTTGGCCGCCTTCGTGACTGCCCTGCCGGGCTTGGTGTTGAGGATCTTCAGGATGTTCACCCTGTTGTCCGTGGCACGCGACTTGATGACGCCTGAGGTGTTGAAATCCCCCTCGGCGGGGAGGCCTCCGGCCAGGGCCTCCGCTGCAGCCCGGGCGACGGCCGGCTCGGACACCTGAGCGATGAACAGGATCGTCTCGCGGTTGTCCTGATTTGCGGCAAGCTCGCGGTCGAGGTCGATCCAGGAGTAGACGTCCTCTTCGGTTCCCGATAGGGCGAAGCGGGCGGCCTGACGCGTCCAGCTTCCCTTGGAGTTCAGCAGTGCGACGGCCGCCTTGCGGCCCAGGGTCCCTGCGGCGGCGAGGTCGTTGTTCCCCAGTGCCTGCTCGGCCTTGGCGATGAGGTCCTTGGTGGCCTGGGCGGTCTGCTGTTCCTGGGTCCGCTTGTTCAGGGCGGCGGCGCGCTCGGCCTTGTCCACGAGGGCGAGCTCAGCGGCTTCCTTCATCCCCTGGATGCGGTCGATTTCCAGGGTGGTCTTTTCGGCGTCGCGGGCCTGCTTCTCGACCTTGACGGCCTCCTCCACCGCCTTGGTGGCGTTGTCTGCGGCCTGCACGGCCGCGCCGGCGTAGGCGGTGGCCTTGTTGGCGAAGTCGACGGCCTGGCCCGCGTACTTGACGGCTTCCTCGGCGGCGTCGGCGGCCTTCTCGGCGTGTCCGGCCGCGGACTTGGCAGCATCCCGCGCGACGCCCGCAGCCTTGGCGGCGGCGCCGGCCAGGGCGCTGGCCGTGGATGCGGCGTTGGTCGCCTGGTTG
>NZ_JBHXLV010000192.1:12053-12350 GCF_042721685.1 Streptomyces sp. NPDC058459
GGCAGCGGTGGTGGCGATCGCTGCCTGGCGCTGGGCCTCGGCAGCCTCGCCCTGAGCCACTCCCGAGGCCGAGGTGGCGGCCTGGGCGGCGGCGGTGGCGGCGGTTGCCGCGGTGCGGGCCGCTGCGGCGGCATCCCGCCCGGCCTGTGCGGACTGCTCCGAGGCCTTGGCCGCCTCGTCGGCCGCGGCGGCTGTGGCGTAGGCCTTGGCGGCGGCGTCGCGGGCGGCGACGGCGGCGTTCTTGGCCTCGTTGGACTTGGACGCGTCCTTCGACGCCGCGATCGCGGAGTTGTAGGC
>NZ_JBHXLV010000193.1:0-12289 GCF_042721685.1 Streptomyces sp. NPDC058459
GGTGAAGAGCGGGCGAACTCTCGGAGTTCGCCCGCTCCTGGCGCATACCGATCAGTAGCCTGATCGGCCGTGACCAGTCCACACAGCTCCGTCGAGGCCGCTTCGGCCCGCAACACCCTTGCGCCCAGCCGCCGTTCGGTCGTCAAGGCGGCGGCGGCCACCGCCGTCCTGGCCGGGCCGCTCGCCTCCGCCCTCCCGGCCCGCGCCGCCACCGCGGCCCCCGTCTTCCGCCACGGCGTCGCCTCCGGCGACCCGCTGCCCGACGGCGTCCTGCTCTGGACCCGGGTGACCCCCGTGCCCGAGGCGCTGCCCGGCTCCGGGATCGGCCCGGACACCGAGGTCGGCTGGACCGTCGCCCGCGACAAGGCGTTCACCGACGTCGTCGCCACCGGCTCCACCACCGCCACGGCGGCCACCGACCACACCGTGAAGGCCGACATCCGGGGCCTGCGGCCGGGCACCGACTACTGGTTCCGCTTCACCGGCGCGGGCGCCGAGTCCCCCGTGGCCCGCACCCGCACCGCGCCCGCCCCCGACGCCGCCGTGACATCCCTGCGCTTCGGCGTGGTCTCCTGCGCCAACTGGGAGGCCGGCCACTTCTCCGCCTACCGCCACCTCGCCGCCCGCGGCGACCTGGACGCCTGGCTGCACCTGGGCGACTACATCTACGAGTACGGCACCGGCGAGTACGGCACCCGGGGCACCGTCGTCCGCCCGCACTCCCCAGCGCACGAGATCCTCACCCTGGCCGACTACCGCGTCCGGCACGCCACCTACAAGACCGACCCCGACCTCCAGGCGCTGCACCTGGCCGCGCCGGTCGTCGCCATCTGGGACGACCACGAGTTCGCGGACAACGCCTGGTCGGGCGGCGCCGCCAACCACACCGAGGGCGCCGAGGGCACTTGGGCGGCCCGTCAGGCGGCGGCGAGGCAGGCGTACTTCGAGTGGATGCCGGTCCGTCCGGCGCTGGCGGGCACCACGTACCGCAGGCTGCGCTTCGGCAAGCTGGCGGACCTGTCCCTCCTGGACCTGCGCTCGTTCCGCTCCCAGCAGGCGGCCGCCGCCTCCGGCTCGGTCGACGACCCGGACCGCACGCTCACCGGGCGGGCCCAGCTGGACTGGCTGAAGGCCGGGCTGAAGGCGTCGGACACCAGATGGCGGCTGGTCGGCAACTCGGTGATGATCTCGCCGTTCGCGGTGGGCGCGCTCTCCGCCGACCTGCTCCGGCCGCTGGCCGAGCTGCTCGGGCTGCCGCGGCAGGGCATCGGCGTCAACACCGACCAGTGGGACGGCTACACCGACGACCGTCGCGAACTCCTCGCCCACCTCAGGGCCAACGCCATCGGCAACACCGTCTTCCTCACCGGTGACATCCACATGGCGTGGGCCAACGACGTGCCCCACGACGCGGGCACCTACCCGCTGTCGGCGTCGGCGGCCACCGAGTTCGTGGTCACCTCGCTCACCTCGGACAACCTCGACGACATCGTGAGGGCGCCCGAGGGCAGCGTCTCGGCCGTCGCCGCGCCGGTCATCCAGGCCGCCAACCGGCACGTCCACTGGGTCGACACCGACCGCCACGGCTACGGCGTCCTCGACATCACCGCCGAGCGCGCCCAGATGGACTACTACGTGATCTCCGACCGTACGAACCCCAACGCCACGTCGGCCTGGGCGCGTTCTTACCGCACCCGCAGCGGCACCCAGAAGGTGGAGCGGAGCTACAGCCCGGTGTAGGCGCCTGGCCAGAGGCTGTCGAGGAAGCCGAGCGCCACCCGCCAGGTGGCCTCGGCGGCCTCGGCGTCGTGGTCGGGCAGGTCGCGGTCCATGTAGAGGTGGCCGGCGCCGGGGTAGCGGTAGACCTCCACGTCCGCGCCGGCGCGGCGCAGCTGGAGGTACCAGGCGCTCAGCCAGTCGTCCGTCTCGAACGGGTCGGGCTCGGCCACATGCAGCTGCACCGGCAGTTCGTCCACGTGCGCGTTGGGCGCGATGTCCGAGGTGCCCTGGAGGAGGAGCAGGCCGCGCGCCTCGGCGTCGCCGAGGGCGAGGGTCTGCGCGATGGAGCCGCCGAGCGAGAACCCCGAGTAGACCAGCCCGCGTCCGGAGTAGGGGGCGACGGCCAGCACGGCCCGCTTGAGCAGTTCCTCCGTGCCCACCGACTGCTGGTACGCCATGCCTTCCTCGACCGAGTCGAAGGTGCGGCCCTCGAAGAGGTCCGGTGTCCACACCTCGTGACCCGCCGCGCGCAGCCGGTCCGCCGCGTCGCGCACCGCGGGGGTGAGCCCGTAGGCCGAGTGAAAGAGCATGATGTTCATGCCCCCATGGTGCCAGCCGCACCAGGTCAGGACGCCTACCGCGCGGGCCGTCCACCCGGGGGAGGCGTAACACACAGGTTCACGATGCCGTGTGGCGGTTACGTTCCCCCTCATGGAGAACGTCATCCGGCCCCTGGTCGTGGTCGGCGGTGCCGTCGCGCTCACCGTGCTGTTCGGCTGGGCCACCGACCTGCTGCTGCGCAAGGCCGACGAACGGCACGGCGAGACCCCCCTGTGGGGTCTGCTGCGCCGTTGCCGCGTCCCTTACCAGCTCGTCCTGCTCACCGCCCTGCTCAGAGGCTCCTACGGTCAGCTGACCGTGCTGCGCGGACACCGGGTGGGGATCGGGCAGGCCCTCACCCTCGTCCTCATCGGTTCGACGGCCTGGCTGCTCATCGGCATCGCGGGAGCCGTCGTCGAGACCTCCTACAGCCGGTACGCGCGCATGCACCGGGACGCCGCCCGGGTGCGCCGGGTGCGCACCCAGGTGACGCTGATCATGCGGGTGGTGTCGGCGACGGTCGGCGTGGTCGCCGTGGCGGCGATGCTGCTGACCTTCCCGGAGATGCGCGCGGCCGGTGCCTCACTGCTGGCCTCCGCCGGCATCCTCGGCATCGTCGCCGGCGTCGCGGCCCAGTCGACGCTGTCCAACCTGTTCGCCGGGCTGCAGATCGCCTTCGGCGACATGGTGCGCATCGGCGACACCGTGGTGGTGGACGGCGAGTGGGGCACCGTCGAGGAGATCACCCTGACCTTCCTGACGGTGCGGACCTGGGACGAGCGCCGGATCACCATGCCGGTCTCCTACTTCACCTCGCGCCCGTTCGAGAACTGGTCGCGGGGCACCCCGCAGATGACCGGCACCGTCTACTGGTACCTCGACCACAGCGCGCCCGTGGAGGCGATGCGGGAGAAGCTCCGCGACATCCTGCGCGGCTGCCCGGCCTGGGACGGCCGCGCGTACGGCCTGGTGGTCACGGACACCACCCAGAACACCATCGAGGTGCGCGCCCTCGTCACCGCGAAGGACGCGGACGACATCTGGACGGTGCGCGTCACGGTGCGCGAGCGGATGATCGCCTGGCTGTCCGCCGAGCACGCGTACGCGCTGCCCCGCGTCAACACGGCCGAGGCGGTGCCCGCCCCGCACCAGATCCCGTCCCCCGACCGCAGCACCCTGCGCAAGGCGTACGAGTTCCCGCGCGGCGGCCGGCTCTGAACCGGTGACCGGCCGGGAGCCGGGGGCGGCTCAGCGCAGGCTGCGCACGTCCAGGTGGCGCAGCACCCGGTCCACGATCTCCGGGTCCGCCCCCGGCTCACTGCGCGCGGCGAGCACCTCGTGGCGGGCGGCGCTCATCATCTCCGACTGGATCTGCCGCACCCGCTTCAGGCGGCGGGCCCGCTTCCGCTGGGCCTCGCGCCGCTCCTCCTCGCCCATGTCGGGGCTGATGCGGATGCCGATGTCGTAGGCGCGCCGCAGCATCTGCTCGGACAGTTCCTCGGGGAGATCCTCGACCTGCTCGATCTCGCGCAGCTTGCGCCGCGCGGCCTTGGTCGCGCGGACGGCGAGATCCTTCTCGAAGTCCTTCTCCCGCTCGGAGTCGGCCTTCACCCCGAGCCTGCGCACCAGCCGGGGCAGGGTGAGTCCCTGGAGCACCAGGGTGGCGATGATCACACCGAAGGCGATGAAGACGATGACGTCCCGGTCCGGGAAGGGCCCGCCGTCCTCGGTGGTGAGCGGGATGGCGAGGGCCAGCGCGACCGAGGCCACCCCGCGCATCCCGGACCACCACATCACCACGGTCTCGCGCCGGCCGACCGGGATCTCCTCGTCGATGTTCCGCCGGGCGTGCAGCCGCTTGGTCAGCCAGGTCGCCGGCAGCAGCCAGAGCAGCCGGACCAGGATGACGACGGCAGCGACCGCCGCCGCCCAGCCGAGCAGCTCGCCCCAGCGGCCGGAGGCGGTGCGGACGGCGTTGTGCATCTCGAGGCCGATCAGCCCGAAGGCGACCCCGGTGACCAGGGTGTCGATGATGTCCCAGAAGGTGTGCCCGGCCAGCCGGGTCATCACGTCGTCGGCGTCGGTGGCGTACTCGGCGAGGAACAGGGCGGTGGTGAGCACCGCGAGGACGCCCGAGCCGTGCAGCTCCTCGGCGAGCACGTAGGAGGCGTACGGCACCAGCAGGGTGAGGCCGATCTGGAGGGTGGCGTCGCCCAGCAGGGACATCAGTTTGTTGGCGCCCCAGCCGAGGGCCAGGCCTATGGCGACGGCGACGACCGCGGAGAGCACCAGGTCGAGCCCGGCCTCCCAGGGCGAGAACTCACCGCTGATCGCGGCCGCGACGGCCACGTGGTAGAGCACGATGGCGGTGACGTCGTTGAACAGCCCCTCGCCCTCCAGGATGGAGACCAGGCGGCGCGGCAGCCCGAGCTGCCCGGCGACGGCGGTCGCGGCCACCGGATCGGGCGGGGCGATCAGCGCGCCCAGCACCACGGCGGCGGCGACCGGCAGACCTGGCACTATGGCGTGGGCGACCGCGGCGACACAGACCGTGGTCACGAAGACCAGGGCGACGGCCAGCAGGAAGATCGGCCGGACGTTCGCCGCGAACTGCCGCCAGGAGGTGCGCCGCACGGCCGCGTAGAGCAGGGGCGGCAGCAGCGCGGGCAGGATCAGGCCGGGCGGGATGTCGACGTTGGGCACGAAGGGCAGTACGGCGAGCACCCCGCCGAACAGCGTCATCAGCACCGGCGCGGGCAGCCCGAAGTATTCACCCACCGGGACGCTCACCAGGGCGGCGAGCAGGATCACGAACAACAGGGCCAGCTGATCCACGTAGCGCTCTCCGGGGTTAAACGATCACCGCAAGCCTCCAGCCTGCCACGCCCGCCCCTCATGGCACATCAGCGGGCGCTTCGGGACGGCAGTCCTACGCGGGTCCGAGCGGGCGGCGCATCGCCCGGTGCGCGATCCCGGCGTCCTGGAACTCGGGGCCGTACGCCGTGTAGCCGAGGCGCTCGTAGAAACCGAGGGCCTGGGTCTGGGCGTGCAGGTCGACGGCGGTGAGACCGAGGTCACGGCCCGCGTCCTCGACGGCCCGCACCAGGGCCGCGCCGACGCCGAGGCCGCGCGCCCGCCGGGTGACCGCGAGCCGGCCCAGCGAGCCCACCGAGGCGTCCTGGCCGGTCTTGCCCGCGGCCGCCTCGCCGTACAGCAGCCGGCCGGTGCCGAGCGGCACGCCGTCCTCACCGATGGCCAGCAGGTGCACGGCGGTGGCGTCGAACGCGTCGTACTCGATGTCCTGCGGGACGCCCTGCTCGGCCACGAAGACGTCCTGGCGGACCGCGAAGCACGCCTCGCGCTCGGCGGGGTCGGCGGCGACGCGGACGGTGTACGGCGCGCTCACGCGTACGTCTCCTCCCGGACCCGGCCGAGGGCCCGGCTGAGGTCCTCGGGGTAGTCGCTCTCGAACTCGACCCACTGGCCGTCCGCCGGGTGCTCGAAGCCGAGCCGGACCGCGTGCAGCCACTGCCGCTCCAGCCCGAGCCGCTTGGCGAGCGTGGGATCGGCGCCGTAGGTCAGGTCGCCGACGCAGGGGTGGCGGTGGGCGGACATGTGGACGCGGATCTGGTGGGTGCGGCCCGTCTCCAGCTTCACGTCCAGCAGGGAGGCGGAGCGGAACGCCTCGATCAGGTCGTAGTGCGTCACCGACGGCTTGCCCTCGGCGATGACCGCCCACTTATAGTCGTGCTGGGGGTGGCGGCCGATGGGGGCGTCGATGGTGCCGCTCGTCGGGTCCGGGTGGCCCTGGACCAGGGTGTGGTAGTGCTTGTCGACGGTGCGCTCCTTGAACTGGCGCTTGAGCGAGGTGTACGCCCGCTCGGACTTGGCGACCACCATCAGCCCGGAGGTGCCGACGTCGAGCCGGTGCACGATGCCCTGGCGCTCGGCGGCGCCGGAGGTGGAGATCCGGTACCCGGCGGCGGCGAGACCGCCGATGACGGTCGTGCCGGTCCAGCCGGGCGAGGGGTGCGCGGCCACGCCCACCGGCTTGACGATGACGACCACGTCCTCGTCGTCGTACGCGATCTCCATGCCCTCGACCGGCTCGGCGACCACCTGCACCGGGGCGGGTGCCTGCGGCATCTCCACCTCCAGCCAGGCTCCGCCCTGCACCCGCTCGGACTTGCCGACCACGGCGCCGTCGACCTGGACCTTGCCGGCCGCGGCCAGCTCCGCCGCCTTGGTGCGGGAGAAGCCGAACATCCGGGAGATGGCGGCGTCGACGCGCTCGCCCTCCAGGCCGTCGGGCACGGGCAGGGTTCGGATCTCGGGAATCGTGCTCACCCGTCGAGTATGCCGGACGGGTGAGAAGGCAGCGGACGAGCCTGTGGAAAACCGGTGCGGGGCCGGTCAGTCCTTGTGGACGGTGCCGTCCGGGTCCAGTCCCCTGAAGGACAGCAGCACGATCAGGATGCCGCCGCACACGATCGCGGAGTCCGCCAGGTTGAACACGGCGAAGCCGCGGGGCGCGATGAAGTCGACGACCTCGCCCTGGAAGACACCGGGAGCCCGGAAGATCCGGTCGGTGAGGTTGCCGAGGGCCCCGCCGAGCAGCAGGCCGAGCGCGATGGCCCAGGGGGTGCTGTAGAGCTTGCGGGCCAGCCGGATGATCACCAGGATCACGGCGGCCGCGATCACCGTGAAGATGACCGTGAAGGCCGCGCCGAAGCCGAAGGCGGCGCCGGGGTTGCGGATGGCGTGCAGCTCCAGCAGGTTCCCGACGAGCTGGATCGGAGCGTGATGCTCCAGCTTCGCGACCACCAGCAGCTTGCTGCCGAGGTCGAGGGCGTAGGCGAACACGGCCACCGCGAAGAGCACGGCGATCCGGCGGCCGCGCCCGGTCCGCGCCGCGGGGGCCTCGGCCCGCTCTCCCCTGTCCTCCGGAGTGTCCGGCGTACCGATGATGCGCTCCGCCTCTGCCACGTGAGTCCCTCAACCTAGGTGCCTGACTGAGGAGAGCGTACGGCACACCCGCCACGGCGGCGGAGAGCGGACCCCGAGGTCAGGAGCGGCGTTCCTGCTTCTGCTTGCACTCCACGCACAGGGTGGCCCTGGGGAACGCCTGCATGCGGGCCTTGCCGATGGGATCGCCGCAGTTCTCGCACAGGCCGTAGGTGCCCGCGTCCAGCCGTTCCAGCGCGCGCTCGGTCTGGGTGAGCATCTCGCGCGCGTTGGCGGCGAGGGCGAGTTCGTGCTCGCGGGTGATGTTCTTGCTGCCGGTGTCGGCCTCGTCGTCGCCCGCGCCGTCCGCCGAGTCGCGCATCATGCCGACCAGGGACGCCTCGGAGGAGGTGATCTCCTTGTCCAGCCGGTCCGCCTCGGCGGCCAGCTCCGCGCGGGCCTCGGCGACCTCCTCGGGGGTCCAGGGGTCCTCCCCGGGCCGTACGGCCAGGTCACCGGGTGTGGCGGCGGCCAGACGCGCCGCGGGCGGGGCACCCTGCTCCGCCATGGCCGTGGCAGGGCTCTTCTTCGCAACCACCCTCGTGGCTCCCGTCTTCTCGGCCGTGCTCTTCTCGGCCGCCGTCTTGGTGGCCGTCTTCTCGGGTGCCGTCTTCTTGGCGACCGTCTTTTTGGCGGCGGCCTTCTTGGTGGCGGCCTTCTTCGTGGCGGCCTTCTTCGTGGCGGCCTTCTTGGTGGCCGTCTTCCTGGCGGACGCCTTACCGGCCGTCGTGCCCCGAGGGGTAGCCGCCTCGGCGGCGGTGGCCTCGGCGGCCGTCTTTCTGGGAGTCACCGTCTCGCCGCCCGTCTTCTCGCCGGCCGCCCGCCCAGCGGACGCCTTCCTCGCAGTGGTCTTCGCCGTGGTCTTCCCGGCGCCGTCCTCGCGGACCGGCGCGGCGCTCTTGGGGGCCCCGGAAGCCGCCGCCCTCCTGGCGGAAGCCTTGCCGGCGGCGGCCTTCCTGCCCGCACTCCTCTCGTGGGCGCCCTTGCCGGCAGCCGCCCGCTCGTCGGCCGCGGCCTCGCGTGGCGCCTTCTCCGGGAGCGCGCTCTCGGCAGCCGTTCGCGCCCGCCCGCTCCCCCTTTCCGCCGAACCGCCGGAGGTCTTCTTCGCCACCATGGCAGGGACCCCTTCACATATGTGAGATTGCAGGCGAATCGTGCTGGGACGATAAATCGACTTGGGTCCCGCGGCAACGGGGCACGCCGCCCGCTTCGCCCGCCCCGCGCCCCCCGCGCAGCGGACCTGCATCCGTTGTGCCCACCTCCCCGGCCCGTAACCCGCCACCCCGGGCCCGCCGCCATTCGGGTCGGACCCGCCGTGGAAAACTCGGTCGGCCGCTGTCCGCGCGGCGCCGTACACTGGGCGGAGCGAGAAGCGTGGATGGGGACGAGTAGCGTCGTACCGCAGCCCAGAGCGAGCCGGGGTCGGTGGAAGCCCGGTGGCGAGCGCGATGTGAAGATCACCCCGGAGCCGCCGGAGGAAAGCCCGGTCAGGGCGAGTAGAACCGGCTTCGTGACCCCAATGAGGGGGCTCACCGCCGTGCGGCACACGGCGGGGGCCAAGGAGGGTGGTACCGCGGGAGCGCGCCGCACACGGCGTGGACACGATCAGCTCTCGTCCCTCCGACGGAAGGCAGCAAGTTCCGTTGGAGGATGCTCGCAGATGACAGCGCCGACGTACCGCCAGGTGCCCGCCCAGGTCGACCTGCCCGCGCTTGAGCACGCCGTGCTCGACTTCTGGCGCGATCAGAAGATCTTCGCCAAGACCCTGGAGCAGTCCGGGGGCCGCCCCGAGTGGGTGTTCTACGAGGGCCCGCCGACCGCGAACGGCATGCCGGGTGCCCACCACATCGAGGCCCGCGTCTTCAAGGACGTCTTCCCCCGCTTCCGCACCATGCGCGGCTACCACGTCGGCCGCAAGGCCGGCTGGGACTGCCACGGCCTGCCGGTCGAGCTGGCCGTCGAGAAGGAGCTGGGCTTCTCCGGCAAGAAGGACATCGAGGCGTACGGCATCGCCGAGTTCAACGCCAAGTGCCGCGAGTCGGTGACCCGGCACACGGACGCCTTCGCCGAGCTGACCACCCGCATGGGCTACTGGACGGACCTCGAGGACCCATACCGCACGATGGACCCCGAGTACATCGACTCGGTCTGGTGGTCGCTGAAGCAGATCTTCGACAAGGGCCTGCTGGTCCAGGACCACCGAGTCGCCCCCTGGTGCCCCCGCTGCGGCACCGGCCTCTCCGACCACGAGCTGGCCCAGGGCTACG
Organism: Streptomyces sp. NPDC058459; assembly: GCF_042721685.1. NCBI lineage: Bacteria > Bacillati > Actinomycetota > Actinomycetes > Kitasatosporales > Streptomycetaceae > Streptomyces > Streptomyces sp. NPDC058459. The sequence continues at coordinate 9,591 of NZ_JBHXLV010000193.1, forward strand.
AGACGGTCGTGGACCCCTCCGTCTACGTCCGCTTCCCGCTCACCTCCGGCCCACTGGCCGGCGAGGCGTCCCTGCTGGTGTGGACGACGACCCCGTGGACCCTGGTGTCCAACACGGCCGTCGCCGCCAACCCGGACGTCACCTACGTCGTGGCCACGGACGGCACGGAAAAGGTCGTCGTCGCCGAGCCCCTGGTCGAGAAGGCCCTCGGCGAGGGCTGGGAGCCGGCCGGCCAGTCCTTCACCGGCGCCGAGATGGAGCGCTGGACCTACCAGCGCCCCTTCGAGCTCGTCGAGTTCCCGGAACCCGCGCACTACGTGGTCAACGCCGAGTACGTCACCACCGAGGACGGCACCGGTCTGGTCCACCAGTCCCCCGCGTTCGGTGAGGACGACCTCAAGGTCTGCCGCGCCTACGGCCTGCCCGTGGTCAACCCGGTCCGCCCCGACGGCACCTTCGAGGAGGACCTCCCGCTGGTCGGCGGCGTCTTCTTCAAGAAGGCCGACGAGAAGCTCACCGCGGACCTGGCCGAGCGCGGCCTGCTCTTCCGCCACCTGCCCTACGAGCACAGCTACCCGCACTGCTGGCGCTGCCACACCGCGCTGCTCTACTACGCCCAGCCGTCCTGGTACATCCGCACCACGGCCGTCAAGGACCGTCTCCTCGATGAGAACGAGAAGACGAACTGGTTCCCGGAGACCGTCAAGCACGGCCGCTTCGGCGACTGGCTGAGCAACAACATCGACTGGGCGCTGTCCCGCAACCGCTACTGGGGCACCCCGCTCCCCGTCTGGACCTGCGACAACGACCACCTCACGGTCGTCGGCTCCCGCGCCGAACTGAGCGAGCTGACCGGCACCGACCAGTCCGGCCTGGACCCGCACCGCCCGTACATCGACGCCGTGACCTTCCCCTGCCGCGAGTGCGGCGACACGGCCACGCGCGTGCCCGAGGTGATCGACGCCTGGTACGACTCGGGCTCGATGCCGTTCGCGCAGTGGGGCTACCCGCACAAGAACAAGGAGCTGTTCGAGAGCCGGTACCCGGCGCAGTTCATCTCCGAGGCGATCGACCAGACCCGCGGCTGGTTCTACACGCTGATGGCCGTCGGCACCCTGGTGTTCGACCGGTCCTCGTACGAGAACGTGGTGTGCCTCGGCCACATCCTCGCCGAGGACGGCCGCAAGATGTCCAAGCACCTGGGCAACACCCTGGAGCCCATCCCGCTCATGGACCAGCACGGCGCGGACGCGGTGCGCTGGTTCATGGCGGCCGGCGGTTCACCCTGGGCGGCCCGCCGGGTCGGCCACGGCACCATCCAGGAGGTCGTCCGCAAGACGCTCCTGACGTACTGGAACACCGTCGCCTTCCAGGCGCTGTACGCCCGCACCGCAGGCTGGGCGCCGAGCGAGGCGGACCCGGCCCCGGCCGACCGCCCGCTGCTGGACCGCTGGCTGCTGTCCGAACTCCACGCCCTCACCAGCCAGGTGACCCAGGCGCTGGAGGCGTACGACACCCAGCGCGCCGGCAAGCTGCTGTCCGCCTTCGTGGACGACCTGTCGAACTGGTACGTGCGCCGCTCGCGCCGCCGGTTCTGGCAGGGCGACAAGGCCGCGCTGCGCACCCTGCACGAGGTGGTCGGAACGGTCACGCAGCTGATGGCGCCGATCACCCCGTTCATCGCCGAGCGGGTCTGGCAGGACCTGATCGTGCCGGTGACCCCGGACGCCCCCGAGTCCGTCCACCTCTCCACCTGGCCGGAGGCCGATCCGTCGGCGGTCGACCCGGAGTTGTCGAAGCGGATGGTCCTGGTCCGGCGGCTGGTGGAGCTGGGCCGCGCCACGCGTGCCGAGTCGGGCGTCAAGACGCGCCAGCCGCTGTCCCGCGCGCTGGTCGGCGCGGCCGGCTTCGACACCCTCGGCCCGGAGCTGCGCGCGCAGATCACCGAGGAGCTGAACGTGGAGTCCCTGGCCTCGCTGTCCGAGGTCGGCGGCTCCCTGGTGGACACCACCGCCAAGGCCAACTTCCGCGCGCTCGGCAAGCGGTTCGGCAAGCGGGTGCAGGACGTGGCCAAGGCGGTCGCCGCCGCCGACGCCGCCGCACTGTCGCTGGCACTGCGTGCGGGCACGGCCTCGGTGGAGGTCGACGGGGAGACGGTGACGCTCGCCCCGGACGAGGTGATCATCACGGAGACGCCGCGTGAGGGGTGGTCGGTGGCGTCCGACTCCGGTGCGACGGTGGCGCTGGACCTGGAGATCACGGAGGAGCTGCGGCAGGCGGGGCTCGCCCGGGACGCCATCCGGCTGATCCAGGAAGCGCGTAAGAACAGTGGGCTCGACGTGGCGGACCGGATCGCGCTGCGGTGGTCGGCCACTGACCCCGCGGTGGCCGCCGCCCTGTCCGAGCACTCCGGGCTCATCGCGGAGGAGGTTCTCTCCACGGACTTCGCCCAGGGCGAGGGGGACGAGAACTTCGGAGAGGCTTTCGTGGACGAAGGGCTTTCTCTGACGTTCCGTCTGCGTAAGGCGTAACGCTCTGCTGGATCGACGGCGGCTGCCCTGTGTGGGCGGCCGCCGTCGCGTTTCCGGCTGCGGGTGCGGGGTGGCTGGTCGCGCAGTTCCCCGCGCCCCTGGGTAGCTGATCCCTCTGTGGACTGGATCAGTAAACCCCCCGCAACGCGCGTAAAACAGGGCGGCCCC
>NZ_JBHXLV010000194.1:0-12225 GCF_042721685.1 Streptomyces sp. NPDC058459
CCTTCGCACCGGCGCTTCACCGTGTTCACATCTTCAGGCTCACGCCTTCAGATCCGCCTCGTCCCCCATCACCACCACCGGATGCCGGGCCGGATCGAGGGTCCGCAGCAGATACTCCATGTCCGCCTTGGACTGGCTCACGCACGCCGACGTACCGCTGCCGTGGTCCATGTGCAGCCAGATGTTGCCGCCCTTGGACTGCCCCCGCGGCCGGGTCTGGTCGGTGGGCGGGGTGCCCTTGACGCGGTTGTAGTCGATGGCGATGACGAGGTCGAAGTCGTGCCAGTACGACTTCTTCCAGTAGTGCGGTGCCTGGAAGGCGGCCGACTCGGTGTACGGGAGCCTGGCTTCGGGCGCTGCCAGTACCCCGCCGGCGTCGCTCAGGGTGAACACCCCGACCGGGCTGCGCAGGTCGTCCTCGTGATGGTCGGTCGTCCAGCCCTTGCGGCCGTTGTGCGTGGGCCAGGCACGCTCCCGCGTCCAGGCCGACCCCTTCTTCGTGTACAGCGCGGCGTCCGAGTCCGCCGAGTCCCGCCCCTCGCCGGAGACCAACAGGACCTGCCGGGACTCGGCGGGCACGCGCTGCCACAGCCGGTCGCCCACGCCCGGCACCCGCTTCAGGGCGGCCTCGGGTGCCTTTCTGTCGTCCTGGACGCGCGCGGCACCCGGGTCGTTCTTCTCCGGCTTCTCCGCACCGCCGCACCCCGCCGCACCGAGGACGAGCAACGCCCCGCCCACCGCGGCCGCGACCGCTCGTACCGTCCCGCCGTTTCGCATGAGCCCCATGGTCCCAGAAGGTGCCCCGGCCGCATCCGTCGCGGTCCCCCGACCGGCCCGTCCGCCTGCTGAAACCCGGCTGCGCCGGCCGCTCCCATTCCCGTAGATTGCGGGCACGGCAGGGGGATCGGGCAAGAGGAACAAGCGGAGAGCGGGCAACGTGGCAGGCGCGAGGCAGACCGTGGGCGAGGCCCGGCGGATCGTCGTCAAGGTGGGGTCCTCCTCACTGACCACCGCCGCCGGCGGACTCGACGCGGACCGGGTGGACGCGCTGGTCGACGTGCTGGCCAAGGTGCGCGGCGGCGGGGAGCGGGAGATCGTGCTGGTCTCCTCCGGCGCCATCGCCGCCGGACTCGCCCCGCTCGGCCTGGACCGCCGCCCCGGGGACCTCGCCCGCCAGCAGGCCGCCGCCAGCGTCGGCCAGGGCCTGCTGGTCGCCCGCTACACCGCCTCCTTCGCCCGCTACGGCGTCCGCGTCGGCCAAGTCCTGCTCACGAGCGACGACATGAGCCGCCGCGCCCACCACCGCAACGCCTCACGCACCCTGGACAAGCTGCTGGCGATGGGCGCCTTCCCCGTCGTCAACGAGAACGACACCGTCGCCACCGACGAGATCCGCTTCGGCGACAACGACCGCCTGGCCGCCCTCGTCGCCCACCTCGTCCACGCCGACCTGCTGGTCCTCCTCTCCGACATCGACGGCGTCTACGACGGCGACCCCGCCCGCCCCGGCACCGCCCGCATCGCCGAGGTGCGCGGCCCGGCCGACCTCGCCGGGGTCGAGATCGGCAGCGCGGGCAAGGCGGGCGTCGGCACCGGGGGCATGGTCACCAAGGTCGAGGCCGCTCGGATCGCCGCCGCCGCGGGCATCCCCGTGGTCCTCACCGACGCCGTGCACGCGGCCGACGCCCTCGCGGGCGGCGACACCGGCACCTGCTTCCACCCCACCGGCAAGCGCTCCGCGGGCCGGCTGCTCTGGCTCCAGCACGCCTCCACCCCGCAGGGCTCCCTCACCCTGGACGACGGCGCGGTGCGCGCGGTGGTCGAGCGGCACAGCTCGCTGCTGCCCGCCGGAATCGCCGCCGTCACCGGCGAGTTCAGCGCCGGGGACCCGGTCGAACTGCGCGACCGCGCCGGTCACCCGGTGGCGCGGGGGCTGGTCAACTTCGACGCCCGCGAGCTGCCCCAGCTGCTCGGGCGTTCGACCCGCGAGCTGGCACGCGAGCTGGGGCCGGCCTACGAACGCGAGGTCGTGCACCGGGACGACCTGGTACTCCTGCACCCCTGACCGCGGGCCGGACGCCCGCCGGGCCCGGCACACCGGGCGACCCCGGTGGGGGACGTTCCGTGAAACCGCCACGCGGAGCCCTGCGGCCTGCTCAACTTTGTTGCGGGGACATGTTGAAGGGACACGTTCCGTCAAGGGGCCATGCGTGAAGGAGGCCGTCGTGCGACGAGTCCGTCCTGGGGCGGCGTCCCGTGGTGCTCTGACGAGCGTCGCGGCCGGGGACACCTACGAGGAGCCCGAGGACCTGCCCCGCCTGTGGCACGTCACCCTCAGCGTCTCCGGGGAGCGCGTCCCCGTACAGGAGCTGCGGCGGGCCCTGGAACAGCTCGCCCATGACCACCCCTTCCTGCTGACCAGCAGATACGCCGGTGACCACGCGGAGATCCGGTACTGGGAGGAGGCCCGCGACCTGCACGACGCGGCCGCCGTCGCGCTGCGCCTGTGGGGCGAGCACCGGCAGACCGCCGGACTGCCGCCCTGGGAGATCGTCGGCCTGGAGGTCATCGGCCGGGAGACCTACCACCAGCGCATCGCCGAGGGCTATGGGCCCGCGCCGGCCACCCCGGTGGGGGTCCACCCGTTCTGAGAGCCCCTCGTCTCGCGGTGTGGAAGGCTTCCGGAGGGCCGCGCACCCCGCACTACCCTTCCCTCATGACCACGCTCTCCCCGTACGACTCCCTCTCGCCGGTCATCCAGGCCGCCTACCGGGCCAAGGCGGCCGCCGCCGGCCTCGCGCCGCTCCCGCGCGCCGCCAAGGACGACGCGCTGCTCGCCGTCGCCGACGCGCTGGAGGTCCGCACCGCCGAGATCGTGGCCGCCAACGGTCGTGACGTGGCCAGGGCGCGGGAGAACGGCACTGCCGAGTCGGTCGTGGACCGGCTCGCCCTCACCCCCGAGCGGGTCCGCGCCATCGCCGCCGACGTGCGCGACGTGGCCAAGCTGCCCGACCCGGTCGGCGAGGTCGTCCGGGGAAACACCCTGCCCAACGGCATCGACCTGCGCCAGGTCCGCGTCCCGCTCGGCGTCGTCGGCATCATCTACGAGGCCCGGCCCAATGTCACCGCCGACGCCGCCGCGCTCTGCCTGAAGTCCGGCAACGCCGTCCTGCTGCGCGGCTCCGCCTCCGCCTACGAGTCCAACACCGCCCTCGTCCGGGTGATCCGGGACGCCGTCGGCGGCGCCGGGCTGCCCGCCGACGCCGTGCAGCTGGTGCCGGGGGAGGGCCGGGAGAGCGTACGCGAGCTGATGCGCGCCCGCGGACTCGTCGACGTGCTCATCCCGCGCGGCGGCGCCTCGCTGATCCGGACCGTGGTCAGCGAGTCCACCGTCCCCGTCATCGAGACCGGCACCGGCAACTGCCACGTCTACGTGGACGCGGACGCCGACCTCGACATGGCCGTCGACATCCTGGTCAACTCCAAGGCCCACCGGGTCAGCGTCTGCAACGCCGCCGAGACCCTCCTGGTCCACCAGGACATCGCCGCCGCCTTCCTGCCCCGCGCCCTGGACGCGCTGGCCGAGGCCGGGGTCACCGTGCACGCCGACCCGCGCGTCCTGGCCCACGCCGAGGGCACGAAGGCGACCGTGGTGGAGGCCGTCCTGGAGGACTGGGAGACGGAGTACCTGTCGTACGACATCGCCGCCGCCGTGGTGGACTCGCTCGACCAGGCCGTCGAGCACATCCGGCTGTGGAGCTCCGGACACACCGAGGCGATCGTCACCAGCAGTCAGCAGGCGGCCCGGCGCTTCACCCGTCTGGTGGACTCCACCACGGTCGCCGTGAACGCCTCCACCCGCTTCACCGACGGCGGTCAGTTCGGCTTCGGCGCGGAGATCGGCATCTCCACCCAGAAGCTGCACGCCCGGGGCCCCATGGGCCTTCCGGAGCTGACCAGCACCAAGTACATCGTCACCGGCGACGGTCACGTACGCCCCTGAGCATCCCCGTACGACGGCCACGGGACGACGGTCGAATTTCCGTACCGTCTGCCCAAATCGACCCCCCAGGTCTAGTCTGGTCCCGTGCCGGAGGACGTGGGGGGCACGCCGTTCCCTGACGGCTGGGAGCCCGACGACGACCACGACCACGGGGTGCCGGACGAAGAGTTCGCCTCCGTGGTGTTCGACGCGGCCTTCGTCGCCGCCGCCACCGTCCACGAGCCGTCCGCCGTGGAGCGCCTCCTCGCCGCCGCCGAGGCCCGTGCCGCGGCCACTGAAGCCGAGGCCCGCCGCACCCACGCCCCCGCGGACCCCTACGAAGAGGGCTACGGCCCCGAGGGCAGCGGTTTCGGCCACGACCTGGACGACGAGGACCCGGACGGCCGCTACGCCTACGACGGCGACGAGAGCCCCTTCGGCGCCCACGGAAAGGTCCGCTGGCACCGGCCCGTGGCCTGGGTGCTCGCCGTGGTGATGGGCGTCGGCATGGTCGCGCTGGCCTTCGCCGCCGTCTACCGGGGCGCCTCCTCCGGCGACCGGGTGCCCGCCCCCGCCTCCACCGGTCTCGGCCGGGACGGCGTGGCCGCGCCCTCCGTCTCCGCCGAGCCGGCCCGGCCCGCCGTGTCAGCGATCCCGCGCACCCCCTGACCCCGGCCCGCCCTTTTTTGGTCGGAACCTGCCAGAAGTTGTCACGTACCAGCGCGTTTACCCGAGCCCCCCGCGACCTACCCTGAAGGTATGGGCGGGCCTGGAGACCCACCGGAGGGGACACCCGAGGGCGGCCCCGGAGGTGCGGAAGACGAGTACCGATCCGTCGTCTTCGACGAGTCGTTCGTCCGCGCTGCCCGGCTCCAGGAGTCCTCCGCCCGCGAACGCGTCAGCGACCACGCCCCCGCCGTCCGCCGCCGCCCGCCCCTGCGCCGGGGCCTCAGCCGGCAGGCGCTGGTGCTCCTCCTCCTGCTCGCCGTCGCCTTCGGCACCGCCGTCTTCCTGGGCTTCCGCCACCCCTACGGCTCAGCGGCCCCCAGGCGCCCCGCGGAGCCGCTGCGCATGAGCGTCGTCCCGCTCGCCCCGCGCGGCGAGGTGCCCGGCGCCCCCGACACCCGGTCCCTGTACGCGCGCAGCCCCGCCGCCCGGTTCGCCGTCGGCCTCGCCGGGATACCACTGCCCCCCTCCCGGCCCACCGCGCACTTCTCCGACAGCCAGGTTCTCGGCGCCCTCGACACCGCCCGCAAGTACGTCCTGCACTCCGCGCTCGACCCCGACGTGCTCACCGGCCGCCAGATCCGCCCCGTGCGGGCCCTGCTGGACGCCGGCCAGCTCGGCCAGTTCGACCGGAGCATGGCGTCGCCCGCCGCCGACGGCAGGCACGCCCCCACCGGCTGGATGGTCCGCTTCGACCCCGCCCGCACCGCCCTCGCCGACAACGACATCCGCACCCGGGGCGCCCTGCGGGTGAGCGAGACCGACCCGGCCACCCTGCAGGTCGTGGCCGACGGCACCTTCGTCTACGCCCTGCGCGCCCCCGGCACCGGGGCCAGGACCCCGGTGTCGCTGTTCACCGTGCGCCGCGAGCTGACCTTCCGCTTCGACCGCGACACCCTGCGCGTCGGCCAGACCCGGCTGATCTCCTCCAGCACCCAGGCGGGCCCGCTCTCCTGCGACCAGGACACCAGCGCCTATCTGCGTCCCCTGCTCGCCGGTGAGCGGGCCGAGCCGGGCGGACCCCCCGGCACCGACCCCTACGGGACCGGCGCCGCGGCCCTGTGCGGCACGCTCGCCGACTCCGCCCAGCCCCGCGGCTGAACCCGGGGGCTCAGCCCTGTGTGGGGGCGTCCTTCGCCGGGCCGTCGCTCGCCGGGCCGCCCTGCGGGGACTGCCCGGTGAAGCCGTCGAAGCCCCGCTTCACCCGGCCGCCCAGGCCGCCCGCGCCGCCCGCGAGATCGGAGACCAGCTTCATCAACGGGTCCTTGCTGGTCCGCACGTCGCTCGCGTAGCTCGCCGCGGACTGGCGGAAGGACTCGCCGACCCCGGCGTCCCTGTCGTCCTCGCGGCGCGGGTAGTGGCCGTCCATGATGCGCTGGAAGTCCCGCGACTCGGCCCACCGCTTCAGCTCGGCCGCCCGGATCGTGGTGAAGGGGTGCGAGCGCGGCAGCACGTTCAGGATCTTCAGCACCGAGTCGCGCAGGTCGCCCCCCGACTCGTACTCCTCGGCCTGCTCCAGGAACGCGTCCACGTTCATCTCGTGCAGGTGGTTGCCGCCCGCGATCTTCATCAGGCCGCGCATCGACGCCCGCAGATCCTGGCCCACCAGCAGCCCGGCCCGGTCCGCCGACAGCTCCGACTTGCGGAACCACTCCCGCAGCGCCGTCACGATCGCCATGATCGCCACATTGCCCAGCGGAATCCACGCCACCTTCAGCGCCAGCGAGGTCAGGAACAGCAGCACCGTGCGGTACACCGAGTGCCCGGACAGCGCGTGGCCCACCTCGTGGCCGACGACCGCCCGCATCTCCTCCTCGTCCAGCAGCTCCACCAGACCGGTGGTCACCACGATGACCGGCTCGTCCAGGCCGATGCACATCGCGTTCGGCCTCGGGTCCTGCGTGACGTACATCGCCGGGACCTTCTCCAGGTCCAGGATGTAGCAGGCGTCCCGCAGCATGTCGCTCAGGTGGGTGAACTGCCGGTCGGAGACCCGCACCGAGTCGGACAGGAACAGCAGCTTCAGGCTCCGCTCGGGCAGCAGCCCGCTCAGCGCCTTGAACACCGTGTCGAAACCGGTCAGTCTGCGCAGGGCCACCAGCGCGGACCGGTCAGCCGGATGCTCGTAGGCCCGCGAGGAGATCCCCGGGAAGCGGCTGCGGTGCCTGCCCGGCACCCGCTCCTGGCCGGCCTGCTCGTGGCGGTCGTCGGACATGTCTTCCCCCTGCGTCTCGGAAACCCGCTGTGCCCCCCGGACCGGGCACAGCCTAGGCGGATATACCGTGGACGGGCAGCACCCCTAAGGAGTCACGTCATGGAGCACCACCCCGCGGCCGCCTGGCTGACCGAGGCCGCGTCGAGCGCCGTCCAGCAGCAGGGGCCGGGCGACCTGCTCCGGATCGTGCTGGTCGTGATGGTCGTGGGCTGCGCGCTGACCGGCTGGTTCCTCCTGCGCGGCTACCGGCAGAAGGACGACTGACCCCCTTCCCGGGTCCCCCCGCCCGCCCGCCACGGGCCCCTTCGCCGGAGTCGGCGTGATCGCCGGGAGGGTGCCCGCTTACGATGGGCAGACGTCTTTATCCCGCCCACACGCGATAGGTCCTGCCGAAGATGAGCTTCCACAGCACCGCTGCCCAGTTGGTCACTCTCGCCGCCGAGGGCTCAGAGCACGGCGGCAACCACAACAGCCTGAACCCCGCTCTCACCGGCGGCGGTGCCCTGTTCGTCCTGCTGCTCCTGCTGTGGATCACCACCCGCTTCAACCGCGACCGCTGACCCCCGGCCGGTCCCCGGCGAGAAGCCGCAGGCCGGGCCGGTAGGGTCTGCACGCATGGGAGAGCAGGACATGCCTACCGGTCCGGCGGAGGGCACCGTGAACGATCCGGCAGGGGACCCCGGGTACACAGGGGACCACGGCCCCGCCCGCACGGGCCGGCGCAGGCTCGGCGTCATGGGCGGCACCTTCGACCCGGTCCACCACGGGCACCTCGTGGCGGCCAGCGAGGTCGCCGCCCGGTTCCGGCTGGACGAGGTGGTGTTCGTACCCACCGGCCAGCCCTGGCAGAAGTCGCACCGGAACGTCTCCCCGGCCGAGGACCGCTATCTGATGACGGTCATCGCCACCGCCGAGAACCCGCAGTTCTCGGTCAGCCGCATCGACATCGACCGCGGCGGCCACACCTACACCGTGGACACCCTGCGCGACCTGAGCGCCCTCAACCCCGGCACCGACCTGTTCTTCATCACCGGTGCCGACGCCCTCGCCCAGCTGCTGACCTGGCGCGACTCCGAGGAACTCTTCTCCCTCGCCCACTTCGTCGGCGTCACCCGTCCCGGCCACCAGCTGACCGACGCCGGCCTGCCCGCGGGCGGGGTCTCCCTGGTCGAGGTGCCCGCGCTGGCCATCTCCTCCACCGAGTGCCGGGCGAGAGTCGCCAAGGGCGACCCCATCTGGTACATGGTCCCGGACGGGGTCGTCCGCTACATCGACAAGCGTGAGCTGTACCGCGGCGAGTGAGCCGAGAGGGGCACCGGTGAACGACCGATACGAAGCTGGGTACGGCGACGACCAGTACGGAGGGGAGGACCAGTACGAGATCGTCGGCTACGACGACTACGGCCGCCCCGTGTACCAGCAGGTCCCGCCCCGCCGGCAGCCGCAGACCTACGACCCCTACGGGCGGCAACAGGGCTACGCCCAGGGCGGTCACGACACCGGCCGGCAGCAGCCCGTACCGCCCGGCCACGACCCCTACGGGACCCAGGGCGCCCCCTACGACCCGTACGGGACCGCCGCCCAGGAGCCCGCGCCCGGCTACGACCCCTACGGGCAGGCCGCGCCCGGCGGACAGCAGCCGAGGGTCACCGAGCGGACGGCGTACATCCCGCAGCAGACGCGGCCCGACGAGGACGCGGAGCCCGAGGCGCCCCCGGCCGAGGCTCAGAAGGCGGGCGAGGACGGGGAGTTCGCGTTCGCCGAGGAGCCTGACGCCGAGTCCGAGGACGTCATCGACTGGCTGAAGTTCACCGAGAACCGCACCGAGCGCCGCGAGGAGGCCCGCCGCCGCGCCCGCGGCCGGGTCATCGCCCTCGGCGTCGCCCTCGCCCTGGTCGTGGCGGGCGGCGTCGGCTACCTCTGGTACGACGGGAAGCTGCCCGGGGTCTCTTCGCCCGGCGCCGGTACCGGCACCACCGTCGCCGCGGGCGCCCAGAAGCGCGACGTGATCGTGGTCCACCTCCATGACACCGGTAAGCGCGGCACCTCCACCGTGCTGCTGGTCGACAACACCACCACCCGGCGCGGCACCACCGTCCTGCTCCCCAACTCCCTGGCGCTGAGCGACGATTCGGGCACCACCACCACGCTCGCCGAGTCGGTCGACGACGACGGCTCCTCCGGCACCCGCGACCAGCTCGACACCGTCCTCGGCACCGACATCCAGGGCACCTGGCGCCTGGACACCCCGTACCTCCAGAACCTCGTGGATCTGGTCGGCGACATCGAGACCGACACCGATACGGACGTGCCCGACCCCGACGCCAGGAAGAAGGGCGCCGCCCCGCTCGTGCACCGGGGCGAGGGGCAGACCCTCAGCGGCAAGATGGCCGTCGCCTACGCCACCTACCGGGGCCCCGGCGAGCCCGAGAACGCCCAGCTGGCGCGGTTCGGCCAGGTCATGCAGGGGGCGCTGCGCAAGCTGTCCTCCGACCCGTCGGCCGCGACGACCACCGTGCGGACCCTCGCGCAGATCCTCGACCCGCCGCTGACCGACAAGGACCTGGGCACCTTCCTCGCCAGGCTGGCCGACCTCGCCAAGGACGGGAAGTACCGGACCACCCCGCTGCCGGTGCGGGCCGACGGCACGCTGACCGCCGACACCAGCGACAGCGTGGTCAAGAACATCCTGGGCGGCACCGCCAAGAGCCCCGACGCCGGCTCCGCGGTCCGGGTCGCGGTGCAGAACGCCACCGGCGCCGGGGACGACACCGAGAAGGCCCGTGTCACCCTGCTGGGCGGCGGCTTCGGCTTCATCGAGGGCGGCACCGCCTCCGGAGCCCGGACCGCCTCCGAGGTGGTCTACTCCGACCCCGCCGGCCGGCGGAACGCCGCCGAGGTCGCCAAGACCCTGGGCCTGCCCGCGGGCTCCGTGACCAGGGGCACGGTCTCCTCCGGCGCCGACGTCCTCGTCGTCCTCGGCCAGGACTACCGGCCCGCCGCCCCCTGACCCGCCACGGCGCACCCCACGTGAGCACCGGAACACGTGGGGTGGGTCCGGCCGCGCGTGAGACCCTTGGAGTCCCGGAGCCTCCGGACAGCGCCCCGCGCCCGGCCGGCCCGACCCGAGTCCTCGCACACCGCACCCCGTCCTCGAAGGAAAGCCGCACAGTGACCGCCACCGACCATTCTCTCGAACTCATCACCACCGCCGCCCAGGCGGCCGCCGACAAGCTCGCCCACGACGTCATCGCCTACGACGTCAGCGACGTGCTGTCGATCACGGACGCTTTCCTGCTGGCCTCCGCGCCGAACGACCGCCAGGTCCGGGCGATCGTCGACGAGATCGAGGAGCGCCTGCAGAAGGAGCTCGGCGCCAAGCCCGTCCGCCGCGAGGGCGACCGCGAGTCCCGCTGGATCCTGCTCGACTACGTGGACATCGTCGTCCACGTCCAGCACAGCGAGGAGCGCGTCTTCTACGCCCTGGAGCGTCTGTGGAAGGACTGCCCCGAGCTGGAGCTGCCCGAGGAGGCCAGGGCCACCCGCGGCAAGGCCGAGGAGCACGCCAAGCTGCACAGCGACGAGGCCGGTGACGAGCCCGGCCAGGAGCGCTGATGAGCGCCACCGGTGAGGTGACCGACCGTCCGGGCCGCGGCCGCCGCGTCATCCTGTGGCGGCACGGCCAGACCGCGTGGAACGTGGAGCGCCGCTTCCAGGGCACCACGGACGTGGAGCTGACCGGGACCGGCGTCGCCCAGGCCCGCCGGGCCGCCCGCCAGCTCGCCTCGCTGCGGCCGGACGCGATCATCGCCTCCGACCTCAGGCGCGCCTCGGACACGGCCGCCGAACTGGCCGCCCTCACCGGTCTCGACGTCGTCCGTGACGAGGCCCTGCGGGAGACCTACGCGGGCCTCTGGCAGGGTCTGACGCACGAGGAGATCATCGCCAGGTTCGGGGACGACTACGCCGCGTGGAAGCGCGGCGAGCCGGTCCGGCGCGGTGGTGGCGAGCTGGAGACCGAGGTCGCCGACCGGGCCGCCCCCGTGGTGCTGCGGCACGCGGAGAAGCTGCCCGAGGAGGGCACCCTCGTGGTGGTCAGCCACGGCGGGACCATCCGGACCACCATCGGCCGGCTGCTCGGCCTGGAGTCCCACCACTGGGAGAGCCTCGGCGGCCTGACCAACTGCTGCTGGTCCGTGCTCGGCGAGGGTGCGCGCGGCTGGCGGCTGCTGGAGCACAACGCGGGCACCCTGCCCGAGCCGGTCCTCGGCGACGACGACTGACGACGCCTGACGACGACTGACGACGCCTGACGACAACCGGCGACGCCTGAGCCGCGCAGAAGAGTCCCTGGTGGGGCCTCGGGACCCGGATTTCACTTTCCGGCAGGTCGCAGGCTAAAGTTCTTCTTGTTCGGCCCGCGGAGCGGGAGGGACGCGAGGGGCTATAGCTCAGTTGGTAGAGCGCCTGCATGGCATGCAGGAGGTCAGGAGTTCAATTCTCCTTAGCTCCACAGGCTCCACAGATCGACACTCGTACCGGGTGATCAGAGATCGGTGATGAAGATCCCGTCCCTTCGAGGGGCGGGATCTTCTTGTTTGTCCCCCGCCTTGAGCCGATCACGTTCCATGGTCGTATACCTCCGCGAACGGGGTCCGCGCGGGGGCGACCGTGTCCGGACCGGTACTGAGGCGTCGCTGACCGTGCAGGCCCGGCCGTGGCAGAATCAGACGGCCGGAAGGGGGCTCGGCCCGACGGGAGGGAGTGGCGATGCCTTCGAGCATCCTTGGAGGTTCCGCGCTCGTGGCCTGCGGCCATGGCTGGAGCTGAGCGGTGGGTGCACACAGGCGGAAGTGCGACTGGTGCGGTGGCGGCACCCCGATCGTCCGCGACATGGAGCCGGTCAACTCCGACTACCAGTACTGGTGCGAGGAATGCGCGCGGGCGCTGATCATAAAAGGCGATCCCATCGAGACGTACCGCGAGCTGGAGGGCGAGCCGATCTACGGGCGGCTGCTGGAGGAGCACTGCACGCTCAAGCGGTTCTACTCCTTCGTGACGGCGTGACGGTAAGACCGCGTGACGGCATAGCGGACATTTTGCTTACACCAGGCCGGACCGGGAACCGATTTGGTGTTCCACCCCCGGGGCCGTGTAATGTTGTCATCGCCGCCGGGGAAGCCGGGCGGAAAACATCGAGGGGCTATAGCTCAGTTGGTAGAGCGCCTGCATGGCATGCAGGAGGTCAGGAGTTCAATTCTCCTTAGCTCCACAGAAAGCGAAGGCGGACCGTCATAAAGAC
>NZ_JBHXLV010000195.1:0-12138 GCF_042721685.1 Streptomyces sp. NPDC058459
GGGCAGGAGCCGAAACAGGAGCCGGAGCCGGGGCCGAACCCGGCTTCTTCACGACGGGCTTCCTCGCGGCGGCCGGGTCGGGCTTGGCGACGGCCGGACCGGGCGCACCGGCGGCCGGCTTCGGGGTCTCCTTGATCACGCCCGGCTCGGGCTGGCCCTCGACCGCGATGGCGAGTTCCTCGATCTCCTCGGCGGCGTCGCCGCGCCAGGTCCTGACGGCCTGCTCGCCGTGCTCGGCGACCTTCTCGTACGCCTCGCGGGCCTTGACGGCGTACTCGGCGGCGACGCCGACACCGCGCAGGGCGAGATCCTGGGCCTGTTCGCCGACCTTCTTCAGGTCGACGTCGAGGTTGCCGATGAAGCCGTTGACCTTGGTCTGGATGGTCTCCTGCGCCTCCTTGGCGCGGGCGGTGGCCCGCTCCTGCACGACCTTCGGGTCGGTGCCGCGCACCTTCTCGATCTGCGCCGGGGCCTCGGCACGCAG
The DNA here is from genome assembly GCF_042721685.1 of Streptomyces sp. NPDC058459. Taxonomy (NCBI): domain Bacteria; kingdom Bacillati; phylum Actinomycetota; class Actinomycetes; order Kitasatosporales; family Streptomycetaceae; genus Streptomyces; species Streptomyces sp. NPDC058459. Next base: position 485 of record NZ_JBHXLV010000195.1, read on the forward strand.
CTGCTCGACCAGACCGGGCACCTTACGGACCTGCCGGATGGCGAGATCGGCGGTACCGGCGGCGAAGTAGAGCGGAGTCGGGTCGCTGAAGGTCTTGCGCAGGTCGTCGGTGATGGTCATGGTGGGGGTCCTCCCGGATTCGCGTTCGGCTGAGGCAGGTGTGGTCCGCGTGCGGAGGCCGGAGCCCTGGTCCGGCTTCATCCGGCCGTCCGCCGCGGACCGGCATCACTGCCGGGGTCGTCTCCCGTACCCGTGGACTCCTCGGGCCGTACGGGGCCTTCGCCACCGAGTCCGTTCTCCTTGCGGAAGGACTCGTAGATCTGGAGCAGGACCTGCTTCTGCCGTTCGTCGAGCGAGGGGTCGGCGAGGATGACGGCGCGCGTCTCCACCTCGTCCCGGTCCCGCTCGGCGTCGAGGATGCCCGCGCGGACGTACAGCGTCTCGGCGGAGATCCGCAGCGCCTTGGCGACCTGCTGCAACACCTCCGCGCTGGGCTTGCGCAGCCCGCGCTCGATCTGGCTCAGGTACGGATTCGACACCCCGGCGGCATCGGCGAGCTGCCGCAGCGACAGTTGCGCGTTGCGCCGCTGCTCGCGCAGGTACTCACCGAGATTGCCGACGTTGAGCGATGCCATGCCTCCACCATGCCCACCCTCGCTAACTTTTGCAAGCACCTGCTTGCAAAAGTGTCGCGGCGGGGTTCCCGTCCTGAGAGTCGGAGGAGATCGCTGTCCGTTCCCGGTCCATCTGCGGTTTCCTACCGGGTCCGCTGTGCGAAGTGAACGGGTCCCGGCCGATCTGCGCCGCAACCAGCTCACCGGAGCACCTGCCCGCGCCGGCGGTGCCCACCACTCCGGCTGCCGGACGGTCTGAGAGATCATGACGGCCGGCGGGCGGACGCCCCGCCTTGCCCGAGTTACCGAGGCTGGTAGGAGGTCGCCGGCACGGAGACGGTCACCTGACTGGATAAGGAGCCGTGGTCGCTCAGGTCAGCGTGGGTCAGATGGCGTGTGCTCGGTGTCATCTCTACCAGGTCGATGGCTTCTTGCCAGGTCAAGGGCGTGGTGTATTCGACGTGCTGAGTACCGGCGGCCTGGAAACAGGGGTCCAACGCCCGTTGCGGGCGCTGTTCCTTGTCCGGGTCGATCGTGACCATCGCGGGGATCTGGCCCCGTAGCTCGGCCAGGTGCCGCTCGATGGGCCGCACCACGATCAACCGGCCGGTCGGACGGAGCACCCGGTGGAACTCGGACGGGTTGCGCGGGGCAAAGACGTCCAGCACGACGTCGACCCCCTGGTCGACAGGTCGCCGCGTAGGTGGAACTCGCCGGGATGATCGGCGACGAGGACTTCCGTGCCCGGATGCGCCGGACGGCCGTACGCCAGGCCGCCGGGCGCCCGCTGGACATCGAGCGCGATGCCGGCGAGGAGCTGGTGGAGTTCACCCGTCAGAAGGTGGCCGAGGCCGGGAAGTCGGGGACCGGCCCGCTCGGCAACAGGGTCGCACCCGTCATCGACGACCTCGTGCACCGTTTCGCCGAGGTGTTCGCGCGCACGCCTGACAGGACGTTCCGGTACTGGATGGCGGAGCAGTTCGAAGAGGCGCACGATCCCAGGGTGGACCGGTACTGGCGGCTGGTGTGGATCGTCAACGGCTGGCAGGTGGTACCGAATCCGACCCCGGTGTACCCCTGGCTCGTCCAGGCCCTGCGACATGACCGCGCCGCATAGTCACAGCGGCGGGCCCCGCCCCGGCTCCTGGACGAGTCCAGGGGATCACCCGCTCAGGTCTCCGGCCGTTCGCCCCTGGTAGTGGTGCGGGGCGGGGAGCCCAGGGTTGCGCTCACCAGGTCGCGTACGAACTGTTCGTCCAGGCTGACGCCGTAGAACAGGCTGCGGAACAGCATCAGTCCGGCCCACATGTCCAGGACCGTGGAGACGTCCGCGTCCGGCGGGAGGGTGCCGCGGTCGATCGCGCGGTCGAGCACCACGACCGACTGCTTCTTGCGCTGATCGATGAGTTCCTCGCGCAGACGCTGAGCGAGTTCGGGGTCGGCCGCCGCGTCCGAGACGAGCGCCGACAGGACCAGCCTGACCGTGGGCGAGCCGTAGATCTCGGCGAGCGTCTCGGCGACGGCGACGATCTCCTCCTCGCTGTCACCGATGTCGGCGACCGGCACGTCCGGCAGCTGGACCCGCACGGCGTCCAGCACCAGGGCCGCCTTGTTGGCCCACGACCGGTAGATGGTCGCCTTGCCGACAGCGGCCTCCTGGGCGATGCCTCCGATCGACAGCCGTGAGTAGCCGAGGACTCCGAGCATCCGCATCGTCGTGGAGAGGATGCGCTCACGTGCGTCGAGGTCCCGCCGGTGCCCGCCTCGCTCATCCGACATCGGAGAGAGGGTTCTCTTCTGTCCCATGTGTGATGAGTTCTCCGATCGTGCGGGGTGATGACGCGCACCGTCGCGCCACGGCTCCAGAACGAGCCGTATCGTTCCTGCATCATGAAAGATTCTGGACCATTACTCAAGTCCGTGTACCGAACGGCCACGGGGCCTTCACCGGCCTCGCGGTCGTCGTGAAGGCCCCGCAGGAGCGCTGACGGGGGCGGTCCCGCCCGGTCACGCAGGCCGGCGCGCCGCGGCCTCCCTCTCCGTGAGCCAAAGGGAGATCCGTTCGGCGATCGCCTCGCCGCGGCGGGCCCAGCGGACATGGTCGACCCGGGTCCCCCCGGCGGGGCGGTAGTGCCAGCGGTGCACGTCGGCCGCCGGGAGCTTCGCGCACAGCCGGTCGACCGCGCCCGCCGGCGCGAGGTGGTCGCCGGCCACCGACACGGCGAGCACCGGCAGGGTGACCTCGCCGAGGCGGGCCTCGTAGTCGAAGCCGGCTCCGGCGGGGGTGAGCCGGCCGGTGCGGCAGAGCCGGGCCCAGTCGCGCATCAGCCGGGCCGGCTGGCGGCCGCCGAAGCCGAGCCTGTGGCCCGGCCAGAATCCCCAGAGGGCGGAGATGAGGGCGACGAGCTGGGTGGACGCCAGCACCCGGTACCGAGCCACGCCACCAAAGCCTCGGAAGTCCACCGAACCGGCCGCGACGAGAAGCAGCCCGTCCACCGACTTGGGCGCGCGGGCCAGGTGCAGAACACTGACCTGGCCGCCGATGCTGTGCCCGAGCGGATAGAGCGGCACGTCGGGACCGAACCGCTCGCGTACGGCGTCGAGCACCGCCGGCCAGTCACGGGAGGCGAGTTCGTCATAGCCCCAGCGCGTGCCCCGTCCGGGCCGGGGGCCGCTCTCGCCCTGGCCCCGCAGATCCACGGCGAGAGCGGCGACGCCCAGGGCCGCGAGGTGTTCGCGGAACGGATCGTAGTAGGCGGCGTCCACCCCGAGCGCCGGCCAGATCACGATCACCGCCCGCGGCGGACCGGCGGGGGTGGTGACGCGCGCCGCGAGCGTGGCCGGGGGTGTCTCCCGCGCAGCGGCCCGCGACGGGGTCGGGACCGGGGGTGTCTCCCGCGCAGCCGCCCGCGACGGGGTCGGGGCAGGCTCGTCCGCCGCCCCCGGCAGCGGGACCCGCCAGACCTCCGGCACGGCCCCGCTCTCCCCCGGACCGCGCGTCACGGCGTCCCGTCGAGCAGCATGTACGCCAGGCGTGCCTCCTGTGTCTCGCGTGACCATCGTTCCGCCGCCTCCATCCGCTCCTGGACTCCGGTGTCCACCAGGCGGCGGCCCGGCCAGATCTCGTATGCGCCGAGCAGGTGGCCGTGTTCGGCGAGGCCTTCCTGGAACAGGGACTCGCGGCGGAAGAGCACCTCGGCCATGGGCAGCTTCTCCCAGAGGCGGCGGCCCTCCTGGATCAGGGCGAGGAGGCGCGCGCGCTGGTCGGGACGGCGGGTGAGGTGATCGCGGACGATGGCGCTGCCCACGGCCAGATGGCGGATCTCGTCCATGTTGGCGCCCCGCTCGACGAGGGCCGCGGAGGGGTCCAACAGCTTCCACTTGCGCTCGCTCAGTTCGGCCGCGGGGGCGAGCACGCCCTCCACCAGGACGGTCAGCACGAGCACACCGCCGTAGAAGTCCCCCTGGTCGCGCAGGACGTGCAGGCCGAACTCCTCGAGCGGGTCCAGGACGGCCGCGCCCGAGGAGGCCGCCGTCCGGGCGATCGCCCCCGCGACCTCGTCGGCCGGGACTCCCGCCTTGAGCAGGTGCTCCCTGAAGACGCGCGCATGCCGGGCCTCGTCGACGAGCTGCGTGGAGAAGAACTCCAGGGAGTCGTTGTCCGGCGCGTGGAAGACGAGGAAGGACAGCGCACGGGCCGCCTTCTCCTCGGCCAGGGTGCGGAAGGTGAACTCGTCGACGAGGGCGTCGTGCAGCGGGCCGGGCCGGGTGACCGCCTCGGTCGGGGCGTCCGCCCGTACCGAACCGTCCGCCAGCCGGCGCAGCATGGAACCTGCCACGTGCTCGATCCAGTACGGCAGGTTGCAGTCGGCGGCGGTGAGTTCCAGGCTCCGGGCACCCTCCAGGACGCCCGGAGCGGCATCCCAGTCGGCCTCGACGGGAACTGCGGGGGGCTGGGTCATGGTGCGGTCCTCATTTCACGCGGGGAACATGTCGGGAAAGCCGTCTCGGTGGCCCTGGAGTTCATACGGCGCTGATCGCCCGCAGCAGCCGCCATACGGCCCCCGGGCGGACCCGGTCCTGGAAGGCCACGTACTCGGGCTCGATCACCTGCGGAGCCCACTTGAGCTTGAAGGCTTCCTGGGTGCGGGCCGGGTACAGCGCCGTCCCGCGTCGCGCCACCTGGCGCAGTGCCCGCGTCAGGAGCGGTGACGAGGAGGCGGGCTCGAGACTCCGGTCGAGTCCGGCGAACGGGGTCAGGCCCAGGTGGAGCCACTGGGCGCCCTCGTCGGCGAACGCGGTCAGCGCCGTCAGGTTGATCAGCTCGATCGTGCCGACCGGCGCCGGCGGTGAGCGGCGGGTGAGGTCGTACAGCCATCCCGGGCGGCTGCCCCAGACGGGCGAGTAGGTGATGTAGGCGACGGTGCTCCCGTGCCGGCGGGCCAGGAAGGTGCGTCGCGACGTCCGCCCCGGGCCGCCGCGTTCACCGACCAGGAACGACAGTTCCTTGACGTGCCTGCCCTTGGCCCGCAGCCAGGCCCGGTCGATGTCGTCCAGGGACTGCCGGCCGGCGAGGTCGTCGGGGGCCGCCTCCACGACCGTCACGCCCTCACGGCGGGCGCGGGAGACGTTCTGCCGGATCTTGGCCAGCGGTTTGCCCCGGAGCGTGAACCGGCTCAGATCGATGGCGTACGAACTGCCGATCTGGTTCGCCGTGAAGCCCCGCCGGACATACAGCGGCAGTTCGTCGCGGCGGAGCTGGACGGCCGTCAGCGTGGTACCCGGGCCCAGATGCCGCAGGTAGTCGTCGAGGAGGGCGTCGCGCGCCGACGGCGGGGCGAAGGGCCCGGCGAACTGGATGTGATGGCGCCGGCCGGGCAGATGGGCGACGATTCCGGGCACCAGGTCGCTGCGGTAGTGGTGGGTGGCGCTGTTGACCGCAAGGAAGGCGCTGGGGTGATCGGCGTGCTCCCTGAGGACGTCGAGCACGGCCTGCGCCTCGGCGGGGGCACTCATGAGGCCACCCGAGCAGGCCGGGCCGCGTCCGCTTCCGCCACGGGCACGTCGGACGTGAGGTCGTTCTCCAGTCGTACGAAGGCGGGGTGCGGCGCCGACTCGAAGTCCACGGCGAAGGGCTTGAAGAAGTTACCGAGCAGACCGCGGTCGCCGCACAGATGGACGGGGACCGCGAGCAAAGCCCATTCCGGTCCCACCAGCCAGGCCCACAGGGCGACGACCGCTCCCGCGCTGAGCCAGCTGTGCGTGGTGTTGTAGAGGACGTGGTAGACGCGCGGGATCGCGCCCCCGGACGCGCGGCGGTGGGCGAGGGCACCGGGCAGGTAGCCGATGACGTCGATGTACGCGAACAGGGCGACGGCGACCGGCCAGCGCACCTCGTCCAGGTGCCACAGGAACAGCCCGGCGCTCAGGGCCAGTCCGACGCAGTACTCGGCCCGCAGCAGCCCGAAGGTGGTCGGCGTGTCGAAGCGGTTGACGGCATCCATCACGCGGCCCTTCCCCGTACCGAGTCCCCGGGCACCTGTTCCGTCAGCAGCGTCCGCAGGATGTGCTCGATCGTCTCCAGCAGCACCCGCTCCGCCACCGGGTCCACGATCCCCGCGAGGCTCGGCAGGCCGAAGTCGAAGGTCGCGGCGAAGCGGACCCGGGCCGTGCCGTGCGGCCCGGCCGCGACGTCCCACCGGCCCTCGAAGGACTCGAAGTCCCCCTCGGTCTGCCGGAAGACGATGGACAGGGCCAGGTCGTCGAAGACGTCCTCCTCGCTCCACGCGAGGACGCCGTTGCGGAAGTCGACCTCCCAGTCGCTGAGGACGGGCGACCCGTACGTGGCCGGGTGGACGGTGACGAAGCGGACCGTGTCCACGAGATCCGGGTAGCGGGCGAAATCACGCACCCGCTCGTACGCCTCGTGCGGGGACAGGCGGGTGTCGTCGTAGAGCAGTTCCACCGAACGCATGGGGTGTGGGTTCCTTTCGATGCGGGCTGCCGGACTACGCGGCCGGGAAGCGCCGGCCCAGAGCGCGGAAGGCGCCGTCGAGCGCCTCGTCCAGGTGGTCCAGTTCGGGCTCGCCGAGCACGGCCGGCGGTGTGAGGCGGACGACGGTGTGCGCGTTGAGGGAGTGATTGGCGATCACGTCACGGGCGAGGAGTTCCAGCAGGAACTCCCCCGCCAGGCCCGCCTCGTGGAACTCGACGCCGATGAGCAGGCCGAGACCGCGGACCTCGCGCACCAGGTGGGGGCAGTGGCGGGCCACGGCGGTCCGCAGCGCCGTCAGGATGTGCTCGCCGAGGACGGAGGCGCGTTCGACCAGCCCCTCGTCCTCGATGACCCCGATCGCGGCCTCGGCCGCCGCCATGGCCAGGGGCGCGGCGGCGAAGGTGGACGTGTGCAGGAACGGGTCTCGGTCGAAGGCGGCGAAAGCCTCGACCGTGGCGACGGCGGCGGCGACGGGGACCACCCCGCCGCTGAGCGCCTTGCCGACGAGCAGCACGTCGGGGGTGACACCCTCGCGGTCGGCTCCCCACCACGCGCCGAGCCGTCCGAGTCCCGTCATCACCTCGTCCAGGACGAAGAAGGCCCCGGCGGCGGCGCAGGCCGCGGCCACGTCCTTGAGGTAGCCCTCGGGAGGCACCAGGACGCCCGCCTCGCTCTGTACGGGCTCCACGATCACCACGGCGTCGGAGGCGTCGGCGCCCAGCGCCTCGCGCAGCGCGTCCGCGTCGCCGTAGGGCACATGCGTGGCGTCCGGCAGCAGGGGGTGGAAGGGGTCGCGGTAGAGCGGGTTGCCGGTGGCGGACAGGGCGCCGAACGTCTTGCCGTGGAAGCCGCCCGCGGTCGACACGATACGGCGGTGGCCCCGGGTGCGGGCCAGCTTCAGGGCCGTCTCCACGGCCTCGGCACCGGAGTTGGTGAAATGAACCCGTTCGAGGCCGGCCGGCGCCACCCTGGTCAGGGCGGCCGCCGCGTGCGCGGCCCGGGGCTCCAGCAGCAGCCGGGTCGCCAGCGGGTGGGTGCGCAGCTGCCGCTCCGCGGCGGCGACGATCCGCGGATGGCAGGCGCCGGCGAGGAAGACGCCGTAGCCGCCGCAGTTGAGGTAGGCGCGGCCGTCCTCGGTGCGCACCCAGGAACCGGAGGAGGCCACCTCGACCTGTCCGCCGAACATCTCGCCGAGCTTTCCGCGTCCCCGGCTGAGATGCCTCTTGTAGAGACGGGCGATCTCCCGGCCTTCGGTGCCCGCCATCACCGCACCCGCAGCGGTGCGCCGTCGTGGTGGTCGAGCAGCGCCTGGGCGGTGGCTCCGCGCGAGGGCGGGTGGAACGCCAGGGCACGGCTGACGGCCAGCAGGTGGCCGACGTCGGGGGTGGTGGCGAACGCCAGGCCGCCCAGCAGTTCGGCGGCTCGGTCGGCGGCGGAGACGAGGAGTTCCTGCACGGCGTAACGGGCGGTGAGGACGGTGGCCAGCTCGTCGTTGCCGACCGTGTGCTCGTCGACGATCCGGGCCACGTTCTCCGCCAGGGCGATCGCCGCCTCCACGCCGGTCAGCAGGGCCGCCCGGTCGGTGGCGCTGCCCTTGCCGGCACGCAGGGCGCTCTCGGCGAGCCGGGCCACGGCACCGGTGTAGACGCTGGTGACCAGCAGCTCGAACCACACGAACCCGACTGTCTGCAGGGTGTCGAGTCCGGTGCCCAGCTCGACCTGGGGCCGCAGCATCAGCTCCTCGGGTATCCGCACCTCCTCCAGGACGACCTCGTCGCTCTCGGCGCCGGCCAGGAAGGGCGCCTGCCAGAAGGCGCGGCGGGAGATGCCCGGGGAGTCGGCCGGCACCAGGGCCACTCCGAGTTCGGTGCCTCCGTCCGCGCCGGGCAGCGCGACGCTCGCGGTGATGAGGTTCATCGACGCCGACAGGCTGCACGGCTTCTTGCTGCCGCTGACCAGGTAGCCACCCTCGACGGGCACGGCGAGGACGCCCGAGTCGAGCACCCCGGCGCCGGTGCGGCCCTCGGCGAACGCGGAGCTGACCAGCAGCCGGTCACGGGCGATACCCTCGATGACCAGCCACTCCAGACCGCTCGCGTCGGCGGAGGCGACCAGCGCCACGAGGCTCGCCACGGAGAAGTTGTGCATCGCGGTCGCCACGCCGAGGGAGGGCGACAGAGCGCCGAGCGCCCGGGACACCCGTGCCGCCTGCAACGCGCTCGCACCCGCTCCGCCGTACGGCGTGGGCACGAGCAGGCCCGGTCCGGCGTGCCGGCGGAAGAGTTCCGGGCCGGGGCTGCCGGGTGACTCGAGTTCCAGCAGCGGGACCTCGGCCAGGGCCTCGGCGAGCCCCGGCAGGAACTTCTCGCACGTCTCGCGTGCGCTGTCCATGCCGCGCGTCATGCGGACACCTCCCGTACGTCGCTGTCGTCGGCGAAGACCGCCGCGCCGGGCCTCACCCCGCGGGCCACACTGACTCCCTGCAGGTGGGAGGTGCGCAGGATCGGGTAGTTGGCCTCGCCGCACGGGCCGCCGGTCAGTCCGGTGCCGCCGTGCGTGGGCAGCAGGGGCAGAAAGCCGATGTGGGAGTCGTTGACCTTCAGCAGCCCGCCGTTGCGGATCAGGGACACGAAGGCGTCGATGGTCCGCTCGCTGCCGGACCACAGCGAGTTGCGCAGCCCGTACTCGTTCGTGTTGACGAAATCGGCGACGGTGACGAGGAGTTCCTCGTCGTCGGCCGCCTCGGGCACGATCACGGGCAGCAGCGGGAAGAACGTCTCATGGCGTACGGCGTCCAGTTCGCGCGCCGTCTTCAGGCCGTTCACACGCAGCACGGTGGGTTCGAGGAAGAGCCCCCGGGTGTCGTCGGGACGCCCCCGCACATCCAGGCGGCGGCCGCCGCACACCAGCTCGGCGCCCGCCCCGGTGGCCTGGCCGAGGACGTCGTAGAACTTGTCGGGGCGCAGGACGGGCGACAGCAGCGCGTCGGGTGCCTCCGGAGGGCCGGGTCTGATCGCGGCGGCCCGCTCCCGCAGCCGGGCGAGGAGTTCGTCGGCGACCCGGGGGTGGACCACCGCGCAGTTGGGCACCATGCAGATCTGCCCGGAGCCGTAGAAGGCCTCGGCGAGGGCCTCGGCGGCCAGATCGAGGTCGGCGTCGTGCCAGACGACGCAGATGTCGTTGCCCGCGAGTTCGAGGACGGGTTTCTTGCCCCGGGCGACGCACTCGGCGCCGAAGGCGATGCCCTGCTCGCTGTTGCCGAAGTACATGATGTCGTCGACCAGCGGGCTGTCGAGCCACTGGTCGAGGGTGCCGCGGGCGTCGGAGCAGAGCACCGAGAGGGCGGCCGCGGGGGCCCCCGCCCGTTCGAGGGCGGGGGCGATCAGCTCGCGCAGCGCGTACATCACGCCGAGCGGCGCGCTGCGGGGCGCGCGGACGACGAGGGCGTTGCCGGCCGCGAGCGCCCAGATGCCGAGCAGGGCGTTGGCGACGGTGGCGTTCTGCGGCGGGTTGAGACAGACGACCCCGTCGGCGACCCGGCGGACCTGGAGGGTGCGCGGCCCGTCGTGGGCGGTGTACAGCATCTGCCCGACGAGGAAGGACCTGGTGGCGGCACTGGTGTTGGCGAGCATGCCGGCCGCCTCCCAGCGGGCCAGGGCCCTCGGGTGCCCCTCGGCGATCATCAGGTCGACAAGGGTGTCGTGATGGGTGCGCACCAGGTCGTGGAACTCCTCCACCACCCGCATACGTCGTTCCAGGGGCGCCGCCGACCAGGTACGCGCCGCGCCGGCCGCGAGCTCCAGTGCGGCGTCCATGTCGCCGGCGTCGGCTGTGGCGCACCGGCCGACGACGTCCGTACCGGCCTCGTCGAGCGGGACGCGGCCCCGTTCCAGACCGCGCTTGAGGCGGATGGCGCCGAAGAAGTCGTCCAGCATGGCGGAGGCGCGCAGCGTGTAGATCCACTGCCGGCCGGGGTGTTCCGTGCCGCCGAGGTAGGAACCGTAGCTGAGCACGGGCTTCACCGCTCCCCGTACTGGGCGTACTTGGCGAGGGCGTCGTCGAAGGCGCCGGCCAGCGCGGTGATCCGCTCGCCGTCCTCGAACATGGTGAAGTGGTGGCCGGGGACCTTCTGCACGCGCAGCCGGCCGGTGATGTGGTCCTGCCACAGCGACTTGTCGCGCAGGTTGATGCGGAGCGCGTCGAGCAGTTCCTCCGGCTCGGACTCCTCCGCCTGCAGCAGCAGGATGTCGCCGTCGAAGGGGCGGTCGGGGTAGTAGGTCTTCAGCATGTCGTGGTTGGCCTGCCAGATCCCCAGGAAGCCCTCCTCGCGCAGGATGTCGATGTCGACGCCGCGCATCAGGGAGGTCTGCGCGGACAGCACGTCGAACGCCGCGTCGAACTCCTCGGGGCTGAGGCGGCCGCCGACATAGCTCTCGGGCACATGGGTGTCGAGCATCAGCACCGGCTCGACCCGCTCGCCGGCGGCCTGGAGCTGCACGGCCATCTCGAAGGCGACGTTGCCGCCGAAGGAGTAGCCACCGAGCCGGTAGGGGCCGTGCGGCTGTACCGACCGGACGCGTTCGACGTACAGGGCGGCCAGGCCGCGCAGGGTCGAGGGCCGCAGGCCGGCCGGCGCGGTGGGGAAGGACAGCGCGGTCAGCGGCACGGTGGAGTGCGAGACCTCGGCGAGCCGGACGTACAGCAGGTTGGTACCGCCGGCCGGGTGCACCAGGAACAGGGGCACTTCGTCACCGTCGCGGACCGTGACCAGTCCGCGGCCGGCGGGTTCCCCGGCCCGGTCGGCACGCACGGCCGCGGCCATCCGGCTCGGGGTGCGCAGGGTGCCGAAGGCGTCGAGGTCCAGGGTGACACCGAAACGGTCCCGGAAGACACTGACGATCTCGACCGCGAGCAGCGAGTCCCCGCCGAGGTCGTGGTAGTCGTCGTCCGGGGCGATGGCGCGGATGCCGAGGTGCTCCTCGAGTACGGCGATGACCTCTTCCAGCACGCCGTCGTCGGTGCCGGTGTCCGCCACGGTGGTGGCG
>NZ_JBHXLV010000196.1:0-12119 GCF_042721685.1 Streptomyces sp. NPDC058459
GGTGGTCGACGGCGCGGCGCTGGGGTTGGGCGGGGTGCTCGAACAGGGTCTTGACGGGGACCTCCACGCCGAGCGCGGCCCGGACGCGGGCGGTGAGCCGGGTGGCGAGCAGGGAGTGGCCGCCGAGGGCGAAGAAGTCGTCGTCGGGACCGGCCGCGTCGAGCCCGAGCACGTCGGCGAAGAGCCCGCAGAGGATCTCCTCCCGGGCCGTGCGGGCGGGCCGTCCGCTCACCGGCGCGTGCTCGGGGACGGGCAGTGCGCGCCGGTCCACCTTGCCGTTGGGGGTGAGCGGGAGCGCGTCGAGCAGGACGAAGGCGCTGGGCACCATGTAGGCGGGCAGCGACCGGCCGACGGTCCGCGCGAGGTCGGCGGGGTCGGGGCTCGCGCCGCTCGCGGGGACCACGTAGGCGACGAGGCGCCGGTCGCCCGGGGTGTCCTCGCGGACCACGGCGAAGGCGTCCGCGACCCCCAGGCAGGACGCGAGGGTGTTCTCGATCTCGCCCAGCTCGATGCGGTAGCCGCGCAGCTTCACCTGGCCGTCGGACCGGCCGACGTAGGCGATCTGCCCGTCCCGGGTCCAGCGGACCAGGTCGCCGGTGCGGTACATCCGGCCGCCCGCCGCGTCGGACGGGTCGGCGACGAAGCGCGTGGCGGTCAGGCCCGGCCGGCCCGTGTAGCCGCGCGCCACCCCGGGTCCGGCGAGGTACAGCTCCCCCACCACGCCCGGCGGTACGGGCCGCAGGGAGCCGTCGAGGACATGCAGGCGCATGCCGTCAAGCGGGCGGCCGATGGGCGGCGGGCCGGCGGGCAGATCGGCGGTCACCGGGTACCGGGTGGCGAAGGTGGTCGTCTCGGTGGGCCCGTACACGTGCAGGACGCGGGTGTCGGGGGCGAGGGCCGCGACGCGCTGCATCGCGTCCGGGGAGGCCAGTTCGCCGCCCGCGCACACCAGGCGCAGGCCGGTGAAGGCGCCGGGGTCGGTCTCGGCGATCACGTTGAACAGGGCCGTCGTCATGAAGGCGGCGGTGGCGCCGTGGGTGTGGACCGCGTCGTCCAGGGTGCGGGCGTCCAGCACGCCGTCCTGCGCGACGACGATCCGCCCGCCGTGCAGCAGCGGGGCCCAGATCTCGAAGGTCGAGGCGTCGAAGACGTACGCCGAGTGCATCAGCACCGCGTCGGCCGCGCCCTCCCGCCAGGCGGAGTCGGCGGCCAGCGCGACCACGTCGGCGTGGGTGACACCGACGCCCTTGGGCAGGCCGGTGGAGCCGGAGGTGAACATCACGTAGGCCAGGGCGGCGGGGTCCGGTACGGGGACCGGGCGGCCGGGGTGCCCGGGGCCGCCCCGCAGGACGCGGCCGAGGCGGTCCAGCACGACGACCGGTGTCCGGGCGGCGGCCGCGCCCACCCAGGGTGAGCCGGAGGCGGCCTCGTCGACGAGGAGCACCTTCACCCCGGCGGCCCCGGCGACCTGGTCGAGCCGCTCCTCGGGCCAGCGGGCGTCCAGCGGGACGTAGGCCCCGGCGGCGCGGACGGTGCCGAGGGAGGCGGTCACGACGGCCGGGGACCGGCCGAGCAGCACGCCCACGCCGGTCTCCGGGCCGACGCCGAGGCCCGCGAGGGTGCCGGCGAGTCCGGCGGAGAGGGCGTCGAGTTCCGCGTAGGTGAGGGTGGCGTAGTCGGCGGTGACGGCCGGCGCGTCCGGAGTGCGTGCGGCCTGGGCCGCGAACAGCGCGGGCAGCACGGCGGGCCCGCCGTCGGCGGGCAGGGCACGGCCGGTCCCCCACCTGGTCACCCGGATGTGCTCGTCCGGCGTCATCAGGTCGTGTTCGGCCACCGGCCGTTCGGGTGCGGCGGCGACCTGCTCCAGCAGGCGCAGCAGCCGGGCCGTGAGGTTCTCGACGGTGCTCCGGTCGAACAGCGCGGTGGCGTACTCCACCCCGCCGCCGAGGCCGCCGTCGCGGTCCTCGTCGAAGGCGAAGGTGAGGTCGAACTTGCTCAGCCCGTTGTGCACGAGGCGGTCCTCGACGGTGAGGCCGGGCAGGCCGGGGCGGGCGTTCTCCTGGTTCTGGAGCACCACCATGGTCTGGAACAGCGGGTGGTGGTCGCGGGCCCGGACCGGGTTGAGGTGCTCCACCAGCCGCTCGAAGGGCACGTCCTGGTGCGCGTACGCGGCGAGGTCGAACTCCCGCACCCGTACGAGGAGTTCGCGGAAGGAGGGGCGGCCGGAGAGGTCGGTGCGCAGCACGAGGGTGTTGACGAAGAACCCGACCAGGTCCTCCAGCGCCTCGTCCGTGCGGCCGGCGACGGGCGAGCCGAGCGGGATGTCGTCGCCCGCGCCGTGCCGGTGCAGCAGGGTGGCCACGGCCGCCTGGAGCACCATGAAGAGACTGCTGCCCGACTCCCGTGCCAGCCGCCGCAGCCGCGTATGCAGTCCGGCGGGCACCTCGAAGGTGTGGACGCCTCCGCGCGGGTCGACGGCGGCCGGACGCGGCCGGTCCAGCGGGAGGTCGATCAGGCCGGGCATCCCGGCGAGCGCGGTGTGCCAGTGGTCGAGCTGGCCGCGCAGCACACCGTCGCCCTCCGGCCCTTCCCCGTCCCCGAGGAGGGCGCGCTGCCAGAGGGTGTAGTCGGCGTACTGGAGCGGGGTGCCGAGAGTGAGCCCCGGCTCGGCGCCTTCGAGCCGGGCCCGGTAGGCCGTGCCGAGATGGCGGGCCAGCGGGGCGAGGGACCAGCCGTCACCGGCGATGTGGTGGACGACGAGGACCAGCACATGGTGTTCGGGCGCGGAGCGCAGCAGCAGGGCGCGCAGCGGCAGGTCGGTGGTGACGTCGAACGTCTCCCGCACGGCGGCCAGCACGGTGGCGTCCGTGTCGGCCGGTGCCGTGCTCACCACGGGCAGCGCGGGCGTGGCCGCCTCGGCGGGCAGGACGGTCTGGTGCGGTACGCCGTCCCGCTCGGGGAACACCGTGCGCAGCGCCTCGTGCCGCTCGATGACATCGCCGAGCGCGGCCCGCAGGGCGTCCGGGTCGAGGACGCCGTCCAGTTCGAGGACGAGCGGGATGTTGTACGTGGAGCTGGGTCCCTCCAGCCGGTTGAGGAACCACAGGCGCTGCTGGGCGTAGGACAGCGGCAGCGGCTCGGGGCGGTGTGCGGCGGGCAGGACGGCGGGGCGGGCCCGGCCGGGGGTGTCGAGGGCGCGGGCCAGGCCGGCGACGGTGGGGTGCTCGAAGAGGGTGCGTACCGCGACCTCGGCACCGAGGACGGCGCGGACCCGGCTGACGACGCGCATGGCGAGCAGGGAGTGGCCGCCGAGGTCGAAGAAGCTGTCGTGCGGGCCGACGGCGGGGCGGTGCAGGACGTCGGCGAAGATCCCGGCGAGCAGTTCCTCCTGCGGGGTGCCCCGGCCGGGTGCCACCGAGGTCCCGTCCTCCGGCTCCGGTTGGGGTTCGGGCAGGGCGCGCCGGTTCACCTTGCCGTTGGGCAGCAGCGGCAGTTCGTCGAGGACGACGACGGCGCCGGGCACCATGTAGTGCGGCAGCGCCTCGGCGAGGTCGTCGCGCAGGGTGAGGGCGCGCGGCGCTCCTTCGGCGGTGACGGCGTAGGCGACCAGCCGGCGCCTGCCGGGGGCATCCTCGCGGATGACGGCGCAGGCCGAGGTGACGCCGGGACGGGCGAGGAGCGCGGCTTCCACTTCGCCCAGCTCGATCCGGAAACCCCGGAGTTTGACCTGGTCGTCGGCGCGGGACACGTACTCGATCAGCCCGTGCCGGTTCCACCGTACGAGGTCGCCGGTGCGGTACATGCGGGCGCCCGCGGTGTCGAAGGGGTCGGCGACGAAGCGTTCGGCGGTCAGGCCGGGACGGCCCAGGTAGCCGCGCGCGAGGTTGGGTCCGGCGAGGTACAGCTCACCGGTGACGCCGGCCGGGACGGGACGCAGCCGGGAGTCGAGGACGTAGGCCCGCATGGTGTCGACGGGCCTGCCGATCGGCACGGTCTCGGTCGCCTGGCCCTCGGCGTCCTCGGGGACCCGGTGGGCGGTGGCGTCGATGGTGGCCTCGGTCGGGCCGTACAGGTTGTGCGCCTCGGCACGCCAGGTGCGGGCGATGTCGTCGGCGAGGGCGCGCGGCAGGGGTTCGCCGCCGCACAGGACGGCGCGCAGCGCGGGCAGGGGTGCCGCGTCGGCGGCCTCGGCGAGGACGAGCGCGAGGTGCGAGGGCACGAACTGGGCGACGGTGACGGCGAACCGGTCCATCCAGCCGACCAGCGCCCGCGGGTCCTGGTTGGCGCCGTCGGGCAGTACGCACACCTGGGCGCCGTTCATCAGCGGCAGCCACAGCTCCCACACCGAGGCGTCGAAGCTGGTGGAGGTGCGGGCCAGGACCCGGTCGTCCGGCGTGAGCGAGAGGTGCCCGGCCATCCAGGCCATGTGGTTGGCGAGCGCGCCGTGCGGCACGGTCACGCCCTTGGGACGGCCGGTGGAGCCGGAGGTGTAGATGACGTAGGCCGGGTCGGCGGGGTGGAGCGGTTGCTCCGGCACACCGCCGCCCCGGCCGGGCCGGGAGGGGTCGAGCCACGGCACGTCGGTGGGCGGCAGCGACTCGTGGACGTCGCTCGTGGTGAGCAGGAGGACCGGGCGGGCGTCGGCGAACATGTGCCGGACGCGGGTGGCCGGGTAGCGCGGGTCCACGGGCAGGTAGGCGGCGCCGGCCCGCAGCACGGCCAGCATCGAGACGACGGAGGTGACGGACGGGGGCAGGGCGAGTGCGACGAGCGTGTCGCGTCCCGCACCGCTCGCGCGCAGCACCTGGGCCAGCGCATCTGCCTGGGCGTCGAGTTCGGCGTAGGTGAGGCTGGTGTCCGCGTCCCGTACGGCGGTCGCGCCGGGGGTGCGGACGGCCCAGCGGCGGACCTCTTCCGGCGCGGTGGCGGTGGGGAGCGGGCGTGCGGTGCCGTGTCCCTGGGTGAGGAGCCGGGCGCGTTCGCCGGGGCCGAGCGGGTCGAGGTCGCCGACGGGGCGGTCGGGGTGTTCGACGGCCTCGGTGAGGACGCGGGCGAACCGGTCGCACAGGGCGCGGGCGGTGGCCTCGTCGAAGAGGTCGGTGGCGTACTCGAGGTAGCCGCCGATGCCCTGGGCGGGCTCGGTGCGGCCGGCGGACGCCGTGTTCTCGGTGAGCGAGAAGGTCAGGTCGAACTTGCTGATCCCGGTGTGACCGGAGCGGTCGCGGCTGATGACGCCGGGCAGGTCGATCCCGGCCCGCTCCTGGTTCTGCAGGACCAGCATGGTCTGGAAGAGCGGGTGGTGGTCGCCGGAGCGTTCCGGGTTGACCGCCTCCACGAGCCGCTCGAACGGGATGTCCCCGTGGCTGAACGCCGCGAGGTCGAACTCCCTTACCCGGCCCAGGAGTTCCCGGAAGGTCGGGTCGCCGGACAGGTCGGTCCGCAGCACCAGCGTGTTGACGAAGAAGCCGACCAGGTCGTCCAGTGCCTCGTCGGCGCGGCCGGCGACGGCGGTGCCGAGCGGGATGTCCTCCCCCGCGCCGTGGGCACGCAGGGTCACGGCGAGGGCGGCCTGGAGCACCATGAACGGGGTGCAGCCGGCCGCGCGGGCCAGGGCCAACAGCGCGGTGTGCGCGTCGGCGGGCAGCTCGAAGGGTACCGCCCCGCCCCGGTGGCTCGGTACGGCCGGGCGGGGCCGGTCCAGGGGGAGTTCGAGCAGGTCGGGGGCGCCGTGCAGCGCCTCGCGCCAGAAGGCGAGCTGCCGCCCGGCGAGGCTGTCCGGGTCGCCGTCCTCCCCGAGCAGCCGCCGCTGCCACAGGGCGTAGTCGGCGTACTGGACGCGCAGTGCGGGCCAGTCGGGGGTGTCCTCGCCCGCCAGCCGGGCGCGGTAGGCGGCACCGAGGTCGCGGCTGAGCGGGGCGAGGGACCAGCCGTCGGCGACGACATGGTGCGGGACGAGGACCAGGACGTGCCGGTCGGCACCGAGCCGCAGCAGCCCGGCGCGGAAGGCGACACCGCCGGTGAGGTCGAAGGGGGCACCGGAAAGCCGCCGCACCGCCTCCTCGGCCCAGGTGCCGGTGTGCTCGGTGTCCGGGGGCTCCTCGACGGCGAGCGGGACGAGCGCGGCGGCGCTGCCGGCGTCCAGGACGACCTGGCGGGGCACGCCGTCCTCCTCGGCGAAGACGGTGCGCAGGCTCTCGTGCCGGGCGACGACATCGGCGAGGGCGCCGCGCAGGGCGTCGGTGTCCAGCGGGCCTTCGAGGTCGAGGACGAGCGGGACGTTGTAGGTGTCGCCGGACGTCTCGGCCTGGTTGAGGAACCACAGCCGGCGCTGGGCGAAGGACAGCGGCACCGTGCCGGGCCGGTCCTGCGGGACGAGCGCGGGGCGGGCCTCGCCGGAGGTGTCGAGCACGGCGGCGAGCGAGGCGACCGTGGGGTGCTCGAAGAGGGTGCGCAGGTCGACTTCGGCGCCGAGCGCGGCGCGTACCCGGCCGGTGAGCCGGGTGGCGAGCAGGGAGTGGCCGCCGAGGGCGAAGAAGTCGTCGTCCACGCCGACGGCGGACACCCCGAGCACATCGGCGAACAGGCCGGCCAGCACCTCCTCGTGGGCGGTGCGCGGGGCGCGCCCGGCACTCGCGGAGGCGCGCGGCGCGGGCAGGGCCCGGTGGTCGAGCTTGCCGTTGGCGTTCAGGGGCAGCGCGTCGAGCAGGACGAACGCGGACGGCACCATGTAGGCGGGCAGCGCCCGGCCCACGGTACGGGCGAGTGTGGCGGCGTCCGGGGCGGTGCCGGGTTCCTGTACGACGTAGCCGACGAGGCGCGGGTCGCCGGGCACGTCCTCGCGGACGAGGACCCGGGCGGAGCGTACGGCGGGGTCGGCGAGCAGGGTGTTCTCGATCTCGGCGGGCTCGATGCGGAACCCGCGCAGCTTGACCTGCCCGTCGACGCGCCCGGCGTACTCGAGGTCGCCGTCGGCGGTCCAGCGGGCGAGGTCGCCGGTGCGGTACATGCGGGCGCCGTCCGCGTCGTACGGGTCGGCGACGAAGCGGGTGGCGGTGAGCGCGGGACGGCCCTGGTAGCCGCGGGCCACGCCCGGCCCGCTCACGTACAGCTCGCCCACCACGCCGGGCGGCACCGGGCGCAGCCGGTCGTCGAGGACGTAGGCGTTCATGCCGTCCAGGGGGCGGCCGATCGGGGGTACGCCCGTCGTGCCGGCGGCGACCGGGTGGCGGGTGGCGAAGGTGGTGGTCTCGGTGGGGCCGTAGGCGTTCAGCACGCGGGTGCCGTGGGCTGCCTCGGCGACGCGCTGGGTCAGGCCGGGGGCGGCCGCCTCGCCGCCGGCGGCGACCAGCCGGAGTCCGGCGAAGGCGGCGGGGTCGGTCTCGGCCACGACGTTGAACAGGGAGGTCGTCAGGAACAGCGAGGTGACCCCGTACCGCCCGGTCATCTCCCGCAGGACGTGCGGCTCCAGGCCTCCGGGCGGCGCGACGACCACCCGGCCGCCGTTCAGCAGCGGCACCCAGATCTCGAAGGTGGAGGCGTCGAAGACGTACGCGGAGTGCATCAGCACCGCGTCGGCGACGCCGTCCCGCCAGGCGGAGTCGGCGGCGAGCGCGAGCACGTCGGCGTGGGTGACACCGACGCCCTTGGGCAGGCCGGTGGAGCCGGAGGTGAACATGACGTAGGCGAGGCGGTCGCCCCGCCTCACCTCGGCCGGGGTTCCCGGCCGTTCCGGCGCACCCCGCAGCAGGCCGCCGCGCTCGTCGACGACGAGGACGGGCAGGGTCCCTGCCGCTTCCTCGACCCAGTCCGCGCCGACGTGGGCGGCGTCCACCACCAGGGCGCGGACCCGGGCGGTGCCGGCGACCCGGTCCAGCCGCTCGGCGGGCCACGCGCCGTCCATCGGCACGTAGGCGGCACCCGCGCCCACCGCGCCCAGCGTGGCGGTGACCACGGCCGCCGAGCGGCTCACCAGTACGCCGACGCCGTCCTCGGCGCCGACGCCCCAGCCGCTCAGCGCGGCGGACAGCTCCGCCGCCGCCCCGGCCAGCTCGCGGTAGGTGAGGGTGTGCGCTCCGTCCACCACGGCCGGGGCGCCGGGTGTACGGCGGACCTGCGCGGCGAACGCCTGCGGGAGCGCGGTGGGCAGCGCGGGCAGGGCGGTGCCGCGGCCCCGCTCGAGTGCGGCGGCGGTGGCGGTGTCGTCGAGCAACGGCAGTTCGCCGACCGGGGTTTCGGTGTCCGCGCCGGCCAGTGCCGTCAGGAAGGAGACGACGGCGTGCTGGTGCAGCCGGACGTCGTCGGGGTGGTACAGCTCCGGGTTGGTGTCGAACCCGATCAACGGCCCCTGTCCCTCGGAGCGTTCGGAGACGAAGAGGGACACGTCGTCCACCGGGCCGATGGACAGCAGCCGGGACGTGGCGGGGCTGCCGGCGAAGTCGAGGCCGTACTCGAAGCCCATGATGTTGACGACGACGTCGGTGAGGCGGGCCCCGTCGGCCATGTTCAGCTCGCGGGCGAGCTGTTCGCGGGAGAAGCGGCGGTGGCGCATGGCACCGCGCATCTCGGCGGCGACGGCGCGGACCAGGGCGCCCACCGTCATGTCCGGGGTGACGGACAGGCGCAGCGGCAGGATGTTGGAGGTCATGCCCACGATGTGGCGCAGTCCGGCGTGCCGGCCGTGGGAGGCGAGTCCGACCCGGACGTCCCGCGTCCCGGTGACCCGGGCGACGTAGGCGGCGACCGCGCTGACGAGTACGGCGGTCCAGGTGGTGCGGCTGTCGCCGGCCAGCCGGCGCAGCTCGTCCAGGACGGTGGCGGGCAGGGTCTCGCCGGAGTGCAGCTGCACCGGCGCCTCGGGCGTCGCGGGGGCGTCGGTGCGGCGGCGGATGAGCGGGGCTGCGGCGCGGGTGTCCGCGTCGGCATCCGGGCCGTCCCCGGCCGGGGTGGCGAACCGTCCGGTCCAGTAGGCCCGTTCGGCCTCGGTGCGGCCGGAGGCGCGGTAGGCGGCCTCCTCGTCCACCAGGTCGCGCAGGGGCGCGGCGGTGATCTCGGCCTCGTCCTCGTCGCCGCCCCGTACCGCGCGGGTGTAGAGGTCGGCGACGGTACGGGCGAAGAGGGCGCCGCTGAGTCCGTCGACGGCGATGTGGTGGTACCTGATGTACCAGTAGTGGAGCGTGGGACTGAGTCGCAGCAGCGCGAAATGGTGCCGCGGGGCGTCGAGCCGGTCGACGGTGGCCATGTCTTCGGCCATGTAGCGCTCGGCCGCGGCCGCGGGGTCGTCCGCGTCGCTCAGGTCGACCCGGTGCAGCCTGCTCGGGGCGTCCGGTCCGGGGCGGGCCACCCTCTGGCGAATCGTTTCACCGTCAGTGACGAATTCCAGGTGAAAGCTGTCGTGGAGGGCCACGGCCCGGTCCACCTCGGCGGCGAATAACGCCTCGTCGAGGCCGCCCCGGATCTCCAGGCATTCTCCGATGTTGTATTTGGGACTGTCCGGATCGACCAGCTGCCCGTACCACACACCCTGCTGCGCAGCGGTCAGTTCGAACGGTTCTTCGGATGTCACGGCGAACACGGCCGAGCGGTTATCACGCATGCGGGATCAACCTTTGGGGAGAGGTTTCGGGGACGGTGAGGAAAGACGAGGTGAAACGAACGCGCGCATACGCGGTTCACCCCAGGACGTTCCTGTGACGGGAGAAAGAAGAAAGTGCGAATTCGAGAGGGCGGAGGCGGCCGCGCCATCAGCACTTCCACTTACCGGCGCACGAGAGTCCGCCCTGTCCACGCACGTCGACCAGACCGCAGGGCGTGACGCCGGAGCTTCCGCGAGCGGGCACGAAAGCCGGCGCGAGCGCCTCGCCGACGACGGCGGTCATCCGGTACGGCCGGCCCGGTGACCCCCCGGGCGAGAGCGGCGCCCAGGGGATCACGGAGCGGCGGAACACCGCTGACCAGTGATGACACCCCGGACTGACCGGGGCAGCGGCGGCCTATCCGGCGTCGGCCGCCATCGCCCGCACCAGACCGGCGGGCCGCATGTCGGTCCAGGCGGTCTCGATCGCGTCCAGGCACTCCTGACGCGACCCCTCGGGACCCTCGACCCGCCAGCCGCCCGGCACGGCGAGAGTCGCAGGCCAGAGCGAGTACTGACCCTCTTCGTTCACGAGCACCAGGAACTTGCCCGACTCATCGTCAAAAGGATTCACCACGACGCCCCCCTAGGCGGCACGTACATCGGCTTGTTTACCGAGCGGACACGTAATGGCACTTCCGCGTCCCTCGGACGTCTCGCCCGACCCGAACACCACGCCAGATCGAGCGGAGGAGCGAGTAGCCCCATCCCTCGAGATGACAGTTGCCGTGCGGCCGGTCGGAACCAGACTGCCCGGACCCTGTGCATTCACACTCATCACACTAAGGGAAAGTCCACGACCGGATGTGTACGTTCGATTGATTACCGGCTAGTAATAGAGCATGCAATAATCATTGTTGCTGCCTCAGGCATATGCCACACCGCATTCGACCGCCACCATTCAGCCAACAGGCGCCCGACATGCGAGATTTCACCCCGTACGACCCGCGTCGATCCGGCTGGTCCCGCTCATGGGTCGACCCGCTTCCGCTTGAGCGCACGAGGCTCCGCGACACGCTCCCTTGCGCCGACCGTGCGCCCCGTTTTGGACCTCATCGACCCGGCGGACCATCCGGAACGAGACAAGAGGGCGCGAGAACCGACCGCGCACCCCGTTTCTGGGCAACTGGTTTCCGGCCAAGGAGCGCACTGTGCCTCAGTCGAAGCCTTCAGGGGCTGTCATGACTGACGAATGATCAATAACCTTACGGAACACGTCATTCACGGTCCCGACGGAGCATCATGACCACTGCTGCACAGATACCCGACATCCTCTCGCCCGAGTTCGCGGCGGACCCTTACCCCGTGTACCGACAGCTGCGGGACACCTCGCCCCTCCTCTGGCACGAGGCCACGCAGAGTTACATCATCTCGCGCTACGAAGACGTCGAGCGCGTCTTCAAGGACAAGGACGGCGAGTTCACCACCGACAACTACGACTGGCAGATCGAGCCGGTACACGGCAAGACGATCCTCCAGCTCAGCGGCCGGGAGCACGCCGTGCGCCGGGCCCTGGTCGCCCCCGCCTTCCGGGGCCGCGACCTCCAGGAGAAGTTCCTGCCCGTCATCGAGCGGAACTCGCGCGAGCTGATCGACGCCTTCCGGCACACCGGCTCCGCCGACCTGGTCACGAACTACGCCACCCGCTTCCCGGTCAACGTGATCGCGGACATGCTGGGCCTGGACAAGGCCGACCACGCCCGCTTCCACCGCTGGTACACGACCGTCATCGCCTTCCTCGGCAACCTGTCCGGCGACCAGGAGGTGGCCGCCGCCGGCGAGCGCACCCGGGTGGAGTTCGCCGAGTACATGCTGCCGATCATCAAGGAACGCCGCGAGAACCTGGGCGACGACCTGCTGTCCGTACTGTGCGCCGCCGAGGTGGACGGGGTACGGATGAGCGACGAGGACATCAAGGCGTTCTGCAGCCTGCTGCTCGCGGCCGGCGGCGAGACCACCGACAAGGCGATCGCCAGCATCTTCGCCAACCTGCTGCGCCACCCCGACCAGCTCGCCGCCGTCCAGGCCGACCACAGCCTGATCCCGCGGGCGTTCGCCGAGACCCTGCGCTTCACCCCGCCGGTGCACATGATCATGCGGCAGTCGGCGGCCGAGGTGACGCTCAGCGGCGGCACCATCCCGGCCGGGGTCACCGTCACCTGCCTGATCGGCTCGGCCAACCGCGACGGGAACCGCTACCGCGAGCCCGACCGCTTCGACATCTTCCGCGAGGACCTCACCGCAACCAACGCCTTCTCCGCGGCCGCCGACCACCTGGCGTTCGCGCTGGGCCGGCACTTCTGCGTCGGCGCGCTGCTCGCCAAGGCGGAGGTCGAGATCGGCGTCGCCCAACTGCTGGACGCCATGCCGGACCTGCGGGTCGAGGACGGCTTCGACCTGGTCGAGCAGGGGGTCTTCACCCGCGGACCGCAGGCCCTGCCGGTCCGCTTCACCCCGGCGACCGCCTGACCGCCGCCCGCTCCACCAC